>JBKPJS010000467.1:0-5274 GCA_046730815.1 Acidobacteriota bacterium | reverse complement strand
GCGCAAGGCGGTGGCGAGCGTGCCAAGCGCGATGCGAAAGCGGATGAAGCCAACCTCGCGAAACAGAGAGAGAAGTCGCCGCCTAAATATTATTTCATCTACAAGACCAGGATTAAGAACAATCACACCTCGGCGATCACGCAGATCGATTGGGATTACGTTTTCTTTGAACGCGGCACGGAAAACGAACTGGGTAGACAGCAGTTCACCAGCGACGAGCAGATTGGACCAGGAAAGACGAAGGAATTGACGGTGACTATAACCTCACCACCCACGCACACCGTCAGCGTCACCTCGCTAAATCTGGAAGAGCATGATCGGTTCACGGAAAAGATCGTCTTGGTGCGCGTGAAGTACGCCGACGGCCACGTGTGGCAGCCACACTAAACAGGATTTACAGGATTTGCAGGATTTCTACATGACATCCTGTGAATTCTGTAAATCCTGTCAAACCTGCGCGCTGATTGTCTCTTCGGCGGCGGGATTTAATTCAGCTTGCGCGGCGGCAAGGCGCGCGACCGGAACACGAAACGGTGAACAACTGACGTAGTTGAGCCCAATCTCGTTACAGAATGCGATCGACTGTGGATCGCCGCCGTGCTCGCCGCAAATGCCAACTTTGAGATCGGGCTTCACGCTGCGCCCGCGCTCAGTGCCCATTCGGACCAGTTGTCCCACACCGTCGCGATCGAGCACCTGGAATGGATCGTCTCTCACGATCTTTCGCTCAATGTAGTTCGGGAGAAAGCGGCTCGAGTCGTCGCGACTCAACCCAAATGTCGTTTGCGTCAGGTCGTTTGTGCCGAACGAGAAAAACTGCGCATGCTGCGCAATGCGATCGGCCATCAACGCCGCGCGCGGCAACTCGATCATCGTCCCGACAAGATAGTCGATCGTCATGCCATGCTCGCCCATCACCTGTCGCGCGATTTCGTGAATCAACTCCGACTGCTGTCGCAGCTCTTCGCTGACCGATACGAGCGGCACCATGATCTCGAGTTCAACCTTCTTACGTTCTCCCTGCACCTGGCAAGCGGCTTCGAAGATCGCGCGGCACTGCATTCTCGTCACTTCCGGAAACAGCAGTCCCAAGCGGCAACCGCGGAAGCCGAGCATCGGATTAGCTTCGCGAATGCGATTGACTTGTCGCAGCAACGCTCGCTTGTGATCGATCTCGTCGAGCACGTGGTCCATATCGCTCAACGTGCTCGCGGCTTTAAGTTTCATCTTCAACTCGGCGAGCTCGTTGCCCAGCTCTTCGGCATTCGGCAAAAACTCATGTAGCGGTGGATCCAACAGGCGAATCGTGACAGGCAGTCCGGCCATTTCACGAAAGATGCCGATGAAGTCGCCACGTTGCAGCGGCAACAACTTGTCCAGCGCTTTCTCGCGCGCACCGACGCCCTCCGAAAGAATCATCTCGCGCATCGCGGCGAGCCGTTGATCGCCAAAGAACATGTGCTCGGTACGACAGAGTCCGATTCCTTCCGCGCCAAACTGACGCGCCGTCTTGGCATCGAGCGGCGTATCGGCATTCGCCCGCACGCGCAGCCGCCGGAAGTGATCGGCCCAGGTCATGAGCTTGTAAAAATCGTTTCCGAGCGTCGGTTGAATCGTTGGTACCTGGCCGAGAAACACACGGCCAGTTGAACCATCGACAGTGATCCATTCGCCTTTGGTTACAACAGCGCCGTCGACAGTGAACTGCTGCTGGCTATAGTCGATATTCAAAGCATTCGCACCGCTGACGCAGGTTTTGCCCATGCCTCGCGCGACAACGGCGGCGTGGCTCGTCATGCCGCCCCGCGCGGTGACGATCGCCTGAGCGGCGACCATGCCGTGAAAATCATCAGGACTCGTTTCGAGGCGCACGAGCACTACGCGCATGCCCTCGCGCGCCATCTCTTCCGCTTCGTCAGGACTGAAAACAACCTGGCCTTGCGCAGCGCCCGGGCTTGCCGGAAGTCCCGTTGCGAGCACTGTTGCATTCGTCTTTGGATCGACTGTCGGATGCAGCAGTTGATCGAGCTGCTCGGGTGTCACGCGTTTTACCGCAGTGGCTTTGTCGATCACTTTTTCATAGACCATCTCGACGGCGATTCGCACTGCCGCGGCGCCGCTCCGTTTACCAGTGCGCGTTTGTAACATCCAGAGTTTGCCGCGCTCGATGGTGAACTCGCAGTCCTGCATGTCGCCATAATGCTGTTCAAGCAGGCCCGCGATTGAAGCGAATTGGTCGTAAACTTCAGGTAGTTCCTTCTTTAGTTGACTGATCGGGTTCGGCGTTCGAATACCTGCGACCACGTCTTCGCCCTGCGCGTTCAGCAGGTACTCGCCGTAGAGTTCTTTTTTGCCCGTTGAAGGATCGCGTGTGAAAGCGACACCAGTGCCGCTGCCGGCGCCCATGTTTCCGAAGACCATTGCCTGCACGTTCACCGCGGTGCCGAGCGAGTCGGGAATGCGGTTGACGCGTCGATAGTCGATCGCACGACGGCCCATCCATGAATTGAATACTGCGGCAATCGCAACGCGGAGTTGTTCGTAAGGATCTTCAGGAATCGCTGACTGCTCGGTTAGTATGATCTGTTTTTCAGCAGCGATAATCCCACGCAAGTCATCGGACTGAAGATCCGTGTCGCGCCCGCCCTCGGTTTGCGCTTTAAAACGATCGAGCACTCGCTCAAACTTCTCGTGGGCCACGCCCATCACGATCTCGCCGAACAACGATGCGAACCGGCGATATGCGTCGAGCGCGAAACGGAGGTCGCCAGTCTGCTCGGCCAAACCCTGCACTGTCTCTTCGTTCAAACCAAGGTTCAGGACCGTGTCCATCATTCCGGGCATCGAGAACGCCGCGCCGGAACGGACTGACACCAGCAACGGATTTTTCGGATCGCCGAAACGCTTGCCAACCTTCTCCTCGATGCGCTTCAAACCTTCCTGCACCTGTTCCCATAAACCTTCCGGAAAACTCTTGTCGTTTTCGAAAAAGGCGTTGCACGCTTCGGTGGTGACCACCAGACCCGGAGGCACGGGCAGTCCGGCCTGCGTCATTTCGCAGAGGCCCGCGCCTTTGCCGCCGAGGAGCGCTTTGTCGTCTCCGGGGCCTTCGTCGAAAAGGTAGACCCACTTATTCGTCTTTGGTTCAGTTGTTTCAGAGGCTTCTTCGGTTACGGTACTCATAATTGGCAAGTTAACGCATTTAGGTGCCCTGAGGGAAGCGGTCATTTGACAGGATTATCCTGTCAAACGTTTGAAACCCTCGGCAATCGTTGTAGTGAGACTCCCCTCAACAGAGTAACGCCGGAAGTCAAATGTCGTCACTGGCGCAACGCCAAGGCTCGACGATGTCAGGAAGATCTCATCCGCGTCGGTGAGATCGGGCATTTCGTAGACTCCCTCGAGCAGTGGGATGAAATGTTTGTTGGCAATCTCGATCACACATTCGCGCGTGATGCCGGCCAGAGCGCCTGTGCTCAAAGCCGGCGTGTGAACTGTGCCGTTCTTCGCCCAAAACAAGTTCGCAGTGGTCGCCGACACGATCTCACCGCGCTCGTTCAAAACCACAGCCTCATCGAAATCGCGACTTTGCGCTTCTTCCCATGAAAGCACGTGGTCGAGGTAGTTCAGACTCTTGATGCCGGACAACGGTGAGAAGGTGTTCACTCGATAAGGCGAGACCGCCAGCGACAACCCATTCTGCGAGACCTTCTGCGGCTCACCAGTCATGATCAGCAGATCGGTTTTCTTCGCACCCGGCGTCTTGGTTTTCCAGATGTCGCGACCGCTGCGGGCAAGCAGTATCACTCTGGCGCGGCCTTCCTTAACCTGGTTGAAAGCAATCAACTTCCCTAACGCATCGCCAACGCTTTTCTCCGTGCAACCGGTGTGATCGACGTCGAGTTTTTTGGCGTGTGTGGCGATACGCTGCCAATGGCTGGGCCAAAGAAATGGTTGTGAGTCGTAAATGGCGATGGTGGTGAAGACGCCGCGGCCATAGAGCATCGCGGAGGATACGGGCGCGACGCGCGCTTTCGTCGCCTCAACCATGGTCTTGTTGAGGTAGATGACGGGATGCATGTATTTATCCACAGATTACACAGATTTCACGGATTCTGTGTAATCTGTGGAATCTGCGGATAAACCTTCTGAGAAAGCGACGTGCGCCAGGGGGCTTCGAGATCAGAGACATCCGCGGCGATTATTTCGTTTTCATTAACAGCGATCGTCAGGCGAGTTCCGCCGACGCTCCCAAGGATCGTAAACGAAGCATTATTGCGTTCAGCGATTTCCTGGACTGCGTTGGCGTCAGAGGGATCGAAACTAATGACTATCCGTGACGGCGATTCACTAAAGAGAAGCGACGTTGGACCAAGCGTGCCTGCCAGATTCACATTAGCGCCGATCGCTTGGCGTCCCAATGACGAGAAACACAACTCAGCCAGCGTAACCGCCAGTCCGCCGTCGGAACAGTCATGGGCTGCGAGCAGCAGTCCTGCTTCCGCAGCTTCCAGACAAGCTTTCTGGACAGCTAGCTCACGCTCGAGATCCAGCTCCGGCACTTTTCCTGAGGCCACGATCTGCGTCGTCGTTACACCTGCCACGCTCACCGCATATTCGCTCATCGACAAATCATCCTGCGTCGTGCCGAGTAGCGCAATTACGTCGCCCTCTTTCTTAAAGCCCGGTGAGACTGCGCGTTTGACGTCTTCGATTAGTCCAACCATTCCGATCACAGGTGTTGGCAGAATTCCGCGTCCTTCAGTCTCGTTGTAGAAAGAGACGTTTCCGGAAACTACCGGTGTTTCCAACGCGCGGCATGCTTCGGCCATACCGTCGACGACCTCGGAAAACGACCACATCACTTCTGGTCGTTCAGGTGAGGCGAAGTTAAGACAGTTCGTAATCGCAATTGGCCGCGCGCCAACACACACCACATTACGCGCAGCCTCAACGACAATCAGCTTCGCGCCCTCGCGTGGATTTGCCGCGCAATAACGCCCGTTGCCGTCGAGCGTCATCGCGAGCGCGCGACGAGTTTCTTTGATTCTGACAACGGCTGCATCGGCGCCGGGAAGGATCGCAGTGTTGGTGCGAACCATGTGATCGTATTGACGATAAACCCACTGTTTCGAAGCGATGTTGCCGCAGGAAAGGAGCTTGAGCAGATCCGCAGTTAGATTTTGACTGTCGAATTTGCCGCTTTGTGCCTGGGTCGTTGTACCGGGCGCGGACATCGTCCGTTCGTATCGTGGTGCTTCGTCAGTCAATGCC
>JBKPJS010000466.1:0-6661 GCA_046730815.1 Acidobacteriota bacterium | reverse complement strand
TTCAAGAATGGTTCGCAGCAGGCGCGGAAAATCAGTATCGAGATGTCGTTCGCCAGCGGCTACGAGCAGTATGAGGACCTGATCATCAGTGGTCTTATTTCTGATCAATTAAAAACAAACGTAACTCCCAGTTTTTACTCGAAAACCATTACGGTGCCGCCTGGAGAATCGGTGATTAAGTTCACCAGCACTGGCAGGAGACTTGATGAGCCGCGTGATCCGCGGGTACTCGTGTTCCGGATTGAGAATTTCAAGATGAAAGCGATCGAATAGTTTTGTGCCCTTCTTTATGGCAGGTTAAGACGTGCGGAGCAGCGACCTGAGCACGACTTCATAGTGGAGATTGCCAGTCGCTTGTCCTGTCTCTGCGAATGACCGTCGACCGACCTGCCGGAGTCGATGATGTTCGGGATCGTGTTCGACCTCCACACACTCCTCAGCTTCAAAAAAGCCGGAGTCGGCGACCAACCTTAGAACGTTCACCCCGAAGTCAGTTTCAAGTCTGGTAAGCAAGTACGTTACAGAAGCCATGCTTGCGAAGGCGCCCAGGTACGCGCGGCAAATATCAGTCTCGATGTGTTGGAGGACTAAGGATGCGAAGATGAGGTCGAACCGCCGGCCCGAGATTTCTTCCCAATCACTGGTGAGTAAGTCGATGGGCTCGCTTGCCAGGGACCGACAGCGGGCGATCATGGGCTCCAGGTCAAACCCCGCAACGTGTCGCGCGATGGATTTCAGGTAGGGGAAACTCCGGCCAATGCCGCACCCGAAGTCCAGGACCCAGTCGGGGGAAGTGGGTAAAACAACGGTCGGCACATACGGTGTAAAGGGCTTTCCATTCTTATAACCGGTGAAAATGCGCTCACGCAGTTCGTCAGGGTCAGCCGTCCCGGCAATGGATTGCCATTCTTCGAGTCCAGGCATATGTATTAGTTATCTTAGCTCGCCACTCGATAGCAATAACTTGCTCGCAACAAAGTCTTTAGATAAGTGCGTTGACAACGCAAAGAACGATTACTTATACTCCAAATTGGTCTTGGCAGACGGGCCGGGCCGAGAGTGACCCCAGCCTCAGGTTCTCTATTCAACGACTATTCCCACCGCAGAATGCAGGAGCAAACGTACATGCGGAAATATCTTTTTGTTACTTTGGTTGTGATTTTTGCGTTTGGTGGAGTGTTTGCGCAAAGTCCGCCAACCCTGCGGATTGTCACTGAGACTCCCAATCTACCTTCAGAGCTCTTTTACGGGGATATCAAAGTCAAGCCACTTCGCTTAAGGCCGGGAACCAACACTCCCATTACCATCGATGATGCGGATTTCTTTGCCGCGCAGCATTACATCGACTTTTTGCGCCGCTTTCCCGATGCTCCCGGATTAGAGCATTGGACAGGCGAAATCACCGAATGCAACGACCCTGCGAGGCGAGGTTTCGGCGAGTCGTTGGCGCTTTGTATTGAACGAAAGCGCGCCAATACGTCTGCCGCTTTCTTTCTTTCACCGGAGTCTCAGAATACCGGCTCGTTTGTGCTTCGCGTGTACTGGGGTACGCTGGGAAAACAAACCGCGGCACAATGCCCCGGTGTTCCACAGAATTTGCCCGGCAATTGCAGACCTCGCTACAGCGACTTCATTGCCGACATGGCTCAAGTGGCACAAGGTATCGTCGTAAACAACAAGCTCGACCCGGGCGTGATTAATGCCAACAAGCTCGCATTCGTCAACCAGTTTGTTAATAAACCTGAGTTTCAGGCTGCCTATGCGAACCTGACTCCAGCGCAGTTTGTGGACAAACTCAGTCAAACCACCGGTGTTGCTCTTTCCAGCAACGATCGCACTGCATTGATCAACGAGTTGACTGCTAACCCCGGGGCCAAGGGAAGTGTCGTTTTCAAAATTGTCGATGGAACCCAGGCAATCACTGACGGCGCGCTGGTGTTTCAAACGAGTTATGGACAACAGTTCTATAACAAGGAGTTTGATGCGGCATTTGTTTTCATGGAATACATGGGTTACCTGCGCCGTAATCCCGATCAGGACGGTTATGATTTCTGGTTAGGGAAATTGAAGCGCTACGGTAACTGGGTTGATGCTCAGATGGTGCTGGCATTCATTGTCTCACCGGAATACAAAAACCGCTTTTAGTAGAAGTTTTGAACCTCAACAAAAGCCGGCTTCAGCAATTGAAGCCGGCTTTTGCCTTTTGTGGATCCTTGAGCTCTTATCTTCTTTTCATCGCTTCGTCGTACACTTCGCGAGTCAACCGCGCCGTGCGTTCCCAGGAAAATCTCGCCGCGTGCTTCAGACCGTTCTCGGAAAGCGATCGCCGCACACATTCGTCGCTCAACAGCTCGACGATGTTGCGACTCAGAGCCTTAACATCTCTCGGAGAGATCAAACGCGCAACATTCTCCCCCGACTCGCTAACACTCGGCACCGGGCTCGCAATTACCGCTGCACCACACGCCATTGCCTCGAGCGGCGGCAGACCAAAGCCTTCATAAATTGAAGGGTAAATAAATACCCGGCACGTCGAATACAACGCGCGGAGATCAGTATCCGAAACATAGCCAATCCTGTGCACGAGATCTCGAGCCGGCGATTTTTGCAATTGCGACAGAAACTCATCACGTTTCCAACCTATCTGACCTGCGACTACTAACTGTGGGCGCGAGTCGGTTGTGCGAAGTATCTGTTCCAGCGCCCGGACCAGAGTCCATAAATTCTTTCGCGGTTCGATGGTGCCGGCAAAGAGTAAGAACTCATCTCCAATTCCCAGCCGCCTGCGTATGTCAACTGTTTCTGCCGCCGGCATGGGAACAAAGTTGTCCCGAGGCGCCAAAGGTATCGCAAAAACTTTGTCCGGACTGATGTTCAAACGTTCGCAGACTTCACCACGCACCAATTGCGAAGGAGTCACGATGAGCGTCGCCCTGCGGGCCATCAGCGGCAACCTCAATCTGGCGCGACGAACAGCTCGTGCTTCGTGCGTGCTAGAATGCAAAAGCAACGAAAGATCGTGAATCGTAAGTACCGCGGGGCCACTCTCGCGCAGCGGCACCTCGTAGTTTGTGCCATGAAATAGTTCGAGCGACTTGCGCCGGACGTAGGAAGGCAGGCCGATTGTCCACCAGTGTCGTTCAAGCAACCTTGGCTTCGAATAGACCAGCTCAACATTGTCGGGCTTACTATCGGCAAGAATCGATGGCTGAAAAGGCAACGGTGAGACTAGTTCAAAGATGTCCTGGGGCGATATGCGGGCAAGCGCGCACGCAAGCTCAAACGTGTAAGTACCGACGCCGGTTTTGAGTTGGGCCAATGGCATGCCATCGAGGCCGATGCGCATCAGTGAGCGTTCCTTGGAATCATTTATGATGAAATCGGATTATCCTCAGATCGAGATCGACGATTTGGCGGCTGTAATCCGCGAATCAATAGCAAAGCAGAAAAGCGCTATTGAAGCAATTAGCGTCGACTCCGCCCCACGCGAGCAGAAGGGTAAGTTTATTCCTGAGCTAAAGCTCCAGCCCGATTTTAGTCCTCGCTCAGACGATCGTTATCACATCAACGACCTGCTGCAATACCACGATCGCGCGTTTCTCGACGCTGCCTACCGGGCCATACTTAAACGGCCTCCTGACGAGGCCGAGTTTCTCCGCGATCGCAAACGGCTTCAGAGTGGACACTTCAACAAAATTGATCTGCTGGCGTCGCTCAGGTCTTCTCCCGAAGGGAGAACAAAAGGAGTTCAGCTCGAGGGATTGGCGGTACCGGCATTCATCAGGCGCCTTGGCCGGCTGCCATTGCTTGGCTATCCAGTTAACCTCGCCGTTGCCTTTTTACGATTGCCCAAACAGATCCGCGACCAGAGACAGTTTGCTGATTACGTAACCGCTCAAAACCAGCAGATTGCGGACTTCATCAACGCTGTATCAGCCCGCGTCACCGAGTTTCGTGATGGAATTTCCAGATTAGACCAGCAGGTTGTTGATATCAACAAACAGATCGAAGCCGCACATCAGGAACTGGGAAGCCGTATCGAGGTTAATAAAGAAATATTTTTGGCCCGCATCGAAACCGAGGCGGCACGCGGGATCGAGATGCGCCAGTTGATTTCGGAACAGCGTCAATCGATTTCCACTTTTCAAAGTAAGTTGCAGACCGAAATGGAACGACTGCAACTCGGGTTGCAACATGCCCGATCGGAATTGACCCTGCATAAAAGAAGCCACGAGGGCTTTGTTACGCGGCCTAGCGACGTACCATCATCGCAGGAAACTATCTCAACTGAGACTCACACGCTCGACAGCCTCTACGCCGCACTTGAAGATCGGTTCCGCGGCACCCGTGCAGAAATTAAGGACCAATTCAAGCATTACTTGTCGTATATCGACGAGGCTGCATCAGTGCTTGATCTTGGCTGTGGACGTGGCGAGTGGTTGGAGATTCTGCGCGAGGCCGGGGTCAGCGCCAAGGGAGTCGATCAAAATAGAGTTCAAGTCGAACAATGCCGCGCTCTCGGGCTAGAGGTTGTCGAGGACGATATTATCGAGCACGTGCGCGGTTTGGAAGATGCAAGTATCGGCGCGATCACGGGCTTTCATATCGTCGAGCATCTCTCGATCGAAAACCTTGTAGGATTGCTTACCGAAGTAATACGCGTGCTTCGTCCAGGTGGTCTGGTGATCTTTGAAACTCCAAATCCGGAGAATGTTCTTGTCGGCAGTAACTTCTTCTACATGGACCCTACTCACCGTAATCCCTTACCGAGCCAACTAATGGAGTTCCTGCTTCAGGATCGGGGCTTTCACCCGATCCAGGTGTTGAATCTACATCCCTGGGACTCGGGTAAAGTTAAAGGTGATAGCGATGTTGCAGACCGCATCAATGCATATTTCTACGGACCGATGGACTACGGGATCCTCGGCTGGAAACTTGGATCATGAGAATTCTCATAACCACAGTCCAGGTTCCTTTCATTCGTGGCGGCGCCGAGACTCATGCCGAAGGACTTCGAGACGCACTCTGTAACTTCGGACACGAAGCAGAAATCCTCGCAGTACCTTTCAAGTGGTATCCACCAGAAAAGATCCTGGACCACATGCTGGCCTGCCGGCTATTCGATGTTTCCGAAGTGGCGGGAACACCCGTGGATCGTGTCATCGGATTGAAGTTTCCTGCCTACATGATTCCACATCCAAACAAGGTCCTCTGGATTCTGCATCAGCATCGAACCGCATATGAGCTCTGGGACCATGCTTTAAGCGATCTTGTCTATTACCCGAATGGCGTTCAGGTGCGCGACGCGATCCGGCAAGCCGATCGCAAACTGATCCCAGAGGCAAAAGCTGTTTTCGCAAATTCGCGCAACGTTGCCCAGCGACTGAAGAAGTTTTGCGACATAGATTCCACGCCTCTCTATCATCCGCCGCCCGATGCGGAAAAGTTTTACTGTTCGACAGCCGAGGAGTATTTATTCTTTCCCAGCCGGCTTTGTATTCCCAAACGACAGACTCTCGTGCTCGAGGCTCTGGCGCAAACACGTAAGCCGGTTCGTGTGTGTTTCGCAGGAACATCGGATCAACCTTCGTATGCCGGCAAACTCAAGACCTTGGCTCGTAAGTTAAAAGTTCACGACCGCGTAGAGTGGCTCGGATCTATCACGAGCGATCAGTTGCGCGAGCGTTATGCGCATGCGCTCGCGGTCGTTTACCCGCCGACGGATGAGGATTAT
Organism: Acidobacteriota bacterium; assembly: GCA_046730815.1. Taxonomy (GTDB): domain Bacteria; phylum Acidobacteriota; class Blastocatellia; order Pyrinomonadales; family Pyrinomonadaceae; genus PSRF01. The sequence goes on along the minus strand of JBKPJS010000466.1, from coordinate 927 downwards.
GGCTACGTAACACTGGAAGGAATGCTTGCCTCGAAGGCTATCATCACGTGCACAGACTCCGGTGGGCCACTGGAGTTCGTTGTCGACGGGCAGACCGGCTTGATAACGGAACCAACGCCGGAAGCTCTGGCTGCGGCCTTTGACCGCCTCTGGCAAAACGGAGACGAGGCAAGGAGTTTTGGAGAAGCGGCACGGGTCAGATATGAAAGTTTTAATCTCTCCTGGGAAAAGGTCGTCCGCAAGTTACTGGCATGAGAATCAACTGGTTTGCTCCACTTCCTCCAGCGAAGACCGGCATTGCCGACTACACGTTTGGGCTTATTCCCACGTTAAGCGAACAGGCTGAGGTCATTCTGTGGACTGATCAAACGAACTGGGATTCGGGTGTAACGCGATACGCAACGGTCCGGAATTATCATCCCGGAAAGATGGATTGGGCGGCACTCAACCGCGCGGATCTGAGCTTTTACAACATCGGAAACAACCACCGGTTCCATGCATCGATCTGGCAGGTTAGCCGGCAGTCGCCGGGAATCGTGATTTTGCATGACTTCCGCTTGCACGACTTTTTTGAAAGTCTTTACAGGGGACGTTGGCGAGACGAGCGTGGTTACCTGGCCCAGATGGAGGCTTGTTATGGAAACGAAGGGCTCAAGGCTGCTGCGGAATTTATAAACGCTCGACAACCTGATTACGATTTCATGGCCCAGCGCTTTCCAATGTTCCCACTGGCGCTCGAGAACTCGCTGGGCGCTTTAGTTCACACGCAAGAGGCCCACGATGCAGTGCGGTCGGCGAAGCGCTGGCCGGTTGTGTATGCGCCCTTGCCATTTGCCGGCTCACTTCCCATTAACAGATTGATCAAGAGTAATGGAGATCTGGCAGCGCCTTACCGCTTAATTGTTTTTGGACACATCGGCCGTAATC
>JBKPJS010000465.1:0-3653 GCA_046730815.1 Acidobacteriota bacterium | reverse complement strand
GTATGTGTGGTTGTGCCTGCGCTCTTTGTCGTTGATATTCAGTTACGCCAAACTTCCGGATGTACTCATCGGGATCTGTATTGTCGGGAAGCACCAGCACTTTGACTTCGAGATCCTCGGCGAGGAGAATTTCGATTGACTTTTTTGCCGCCTGCACGCCAGCGCGGTCGCCATCATAGTTGACAACAACTTTACGCGCAAACCTACTTAGCAGCTTAACCTGATCAGGTGTCAACGCTGTTCCCAAACTAGCAACAACGTTTCGCACTCCGAATTGATATGGCACGATCAGATCGAGAAATCCTTCGACCAGAATGGCGAATCCCTGTCGCCGGATCTCATCACGAGTGAGATTCAGACCAAAAAGATTTCGACCTTTTACGTAAGCGGCGGTCTCAGGCGAGTTGATGTATTTTGCGTCCTCGCCTTTGAGTGTGCGTCCGCCAAAAGCGATCGGCCGGCCCTGAACGTCAAGCACCGGAAACATCAATCGACCACGAAAGCGATCGTAAGAACCTCCCTCGTCCTTCTTAACTACCAGTCCGCTCCGATCTATATGCTCTTGAGTGGCGCCTTTGTGTCTCAGGTACGAAGAAAGTGCTTCCCAACTATCCGGAGCGAAGCCGAGACGAAAGGCTTTTTGCGTCTCGTCAGTGAGTTCGCGCTCTTTCAAGTATTCACGAGCGATACGACCTTCGCTGCTCGACTCGAGTTGCTGTTGCCACCAATCCATCGCCCATGAGTTGAGCTGGATGACGAGGTCTGCTTCCTGCCGCCGTGCTTCGAAACGGCCGTCATCCACCATTTTTGGCAGCGGCATCCCGACCTTGTCGGCCACAATCTTGATTGCTTCGGGAAAAGCAACTCGCTCGATTTCCATGACGAACGTGAAGACCGAGCCACCTTTGTGACAACCAAAGCAGTAGAAGATTTCCTTTGCGGGACTGACTGAGAATGAGGGCGTCTTCTCTTTATGGAACGGGCAACAGGCCATCCAGTTCGCGCCCTTCTTTTTGAGCTGCACGTAATCCTGGACCACCCGGACGATGTCTGCCTGTCGTTTGAGATCGTCGATGAATGTTTGGGGGTAACGCATCTAATCTGTGCTTAGCTGTGTAATCTGTGGATAACTATTGTCTCAACTCAACCAATGTCGCGCCAGTTCCACCTTGATCCGGGGGTGCGGGTAGGAAACGAGCGACGTGGGGGTGGCCGTCGAGCAAGCCTGCGATTGCGCGTCGCAAGGCGCCGGTCCCATGACCGTGAACGATTCTTACCTGGCTCAAACTCGCAAGCGACGCTTCATCGAGAAATTTATCGACTGCATCAACTGCTTCATCCGTCGTCTGCCCGATTACGTTCAACTCCGACTGGGCGCTCTGTTCAGCATCGGCCCGCCGCAACTCCGTGTTCGCCGACTTTCGCAGCTTCTCCAATTTACCCTGTGACGTTTTCGGCGCGGCCTGCTGCTCCACTAATTCCAATTGATCGAGCCGCTCCCTGAATCTCAGTGACTTCACTCGCACTTCAGCAACGCCGTCTTTAATCTGATCCACGATCCCAACTGAGCCGAACGAACGAAGCTTGACTTTATCACCTGCGACGATTTCACGTGGCGCAGCCGTCACGTATTCTGGAACATCTTCAACTGCACTCGCCGCCGCGCCCTCAGGTTGCACAACATGTCCCTCACGAACTATGCGGACTTCTCGTTGCGCTGCCCGTTTTATTTCAGCAACTTGCCGTTGCGCCTCTCGCTCTACTCTAACTCGCTCGGTGCGGTCCTGAATCCTTGCAACCAACTCGCGCGCACGTTTTTCGAGCTCGGCAATCGTGCGCTGAACCGTTTGATCAAACGTCGCCTGCCGTTCGCGCTCCTGTTTCGCAGCTTCCTTATCAAGCGAAGCAAACTTCTCTGCTACCGCAGCTCGCTCCTCTTCCAACGCGCGTCGCAGAGCTTCCGCATCCTCTGCCTCGCGCTTGATTCGCCGCAAATACTCAGACGCTTGCAAAGATGAGTCTTTAACAGACCTCATCGCGTTATGGACGATCTCTGCGGGCACCCCAAATCGCCGCGCTATCTCGAGTCCCGACGATGCACCCGCCATTCCGACAATCAAACGATAAGTTGGCTGCAAAGTCTTTTCATCAAATTCAACACTTGCATTAATGACGCCCTCTTCATTGCCTGCATACATCTTGAGACCACTGTAGTGCGTCGTCGCGATGACGTGAGCGCCGCAAGCTCTGCGGAAGTGATCGACTACAGCAACGCCGAGCGCCGAGCCTTCTTCGGGATCCGTGCCGGTTCCAACTTCATCGACCAGGACCAGCGCCGGCGCCTCGCAAAGATCGATCATGCGGGCGATGTTGGCAACGTGTGAAGTAAACGTCGAAAGATTTGCAGCGAGCGACTGGTGATCGCCGATATCGGCAAGCACTGACGCGTAGAACGGAAACCGCGCGGACTTTGCCGGAACAGAGATGCCCGACAGCGCCATCAATGCAAGCAGGCCCGTCGTCTTCAAAACCACAGTCTTGCCGCCGGCATTTGCTCCGGATATCACCATCGCATTCTTATCGTCATCCAGCGCAAACGAAACCGGCACGACCGAGCCTCCAGTTGCTCGCAGGTTCTCTTCGAGCAAAGGATGTCGCGCTTCGATCAGCTCCAACTGGCCGCTTGCCGTTGCTTGTTCTGTTTGGATTTCAGGAATCACGCAGTTGAAATTCTGATGAAAGATTGCGCGTGCGTTGATGAAATCAAGTTCGGCAACGGCTGCGGCAGCCATCTCTATGGCAGGCAGTTGGGCTCGCAGCTCTTCCGACAAGCCGAAGAGAATGCGTGCGATCTCGCGCGTTTCACTTTCGTGCAAACCCTGCAATTCATTATTCGCATCAATCGTCTCGAGCGGCTCAACGAAGGCTGTCGCGCCGGAAGACGAGTAACCGTGTGCGACACCCTGCACCCGTCCTCGATGATCTGCTTTAACTGGAATGACGAAACGATCGTTACGTATCGTCACGAGCTCATCCTGAATGGCCTCAGCCGACCTGCGCATCAAGCTTTCGAGTGAGCGCGTGATTCGCGAACGCAGGACGTTGATATCGTGACGAATACTGGCCAGTTCCGGGCTCGCGCGATCGTCAAGCTCTCCGCTTGGCAGAATCTTGTTAGTGACGCGTGCCACAAGTGTGTCGAGATCTCGTGGCAAGTTTTCTACTAGTTGCCACAACACTGGCGCGCTCTCGCGTTCAGCCAGAATGGCAGCTCGCGCCGACATTGCCTGTTCACATAAGCGTGCTGTTTGCAGAATAGCTACCGGATCCAGACTTGCGCCTTCAACACGCAGCCTCGCGATCGTTTCTGCTGGATCTGCCAATCCGCTGAACGACCACTTTTCTCCGCGAGTCCTGAGCAGCACACATTCGGTTAATGCAGAGAGTTCGCGCCGGAGTTGAGAGACGTTGTCGATGGGCGAGAGTATCTCGACGCGCCGCTGGCCAGGTTCGGTTTGCGCGTTTCGTTTTATTAACGCCAGCAGGTGCTCATATTCCAGAGTTGTGAATGCCTGTTTGTTCACGAGTGCTAAAGGTTAAAATATTAGCCACGGATTTGCACGGATGCAGACGGATCGTACAATGAGGATCAA
>JBKPJS010000464.1:0-8966 GCA_046730815.1 Acidobacteriota bacterium | reverse complement strand
GGCTTGCCACCTGTGTTGTGCGAGTCTCGCCAGGAGCTCGGCAGCGTGAAAGTCAGGATCAGTTCGAGAAACACCGCGCGCGGCCAAACGGATCTCAGCACTTGGTCCAGGGACGTTGACGATCAGTGTTCGCGGGTCCGGAGGAGTGGGTTGGCGAAAGGTCGTTGGCACGATCTGTTCGCTTTTGCGCCATGGGCCCAGTAACTGGCGCAGGGTCCTCATCGCGCGGGGTTTTGTCACTCCACCGATAATCGCCAGGGTGGCGTTGTTTGAATTCAAAAAACGATCGCGAGCCTGCATCAAGTCGGCGCGTTCGACTCGCGCGAGGTCTCCGGGTGAACCAGCGGCTGGACGCCCGTAGGGAAAGTCACCAAACAATCTGACCGCAATTGCGCGATCGGCGACTTCAGATGGCGCAACGGACAAATCGCGGACGGTCTTGATGCGCGCTTCGCGCATACGTGTCACGACCTCGGGCGTTAACTGTGTAGCTAACAAGGCATTGCGCAAGACTTCCACGATCTGCTCGAATTCCGCAACCTTGCCAACCATCGTGATGGTGGTTGAATCGTAGGTTACGCTGACGTTGAGTTTTCCGCCCATTTCGTCGGTGAAAAAGTCAATCGTGGCTGGATCCGGAAAGAGTAGATCGCCAAGGAGTGCCATCTCGCCCGACTTACCGGTCAGGTCAAACGCGGCGCCACTGTTGATTCGCAGCTTCAGGATCACGTCCGGGCTTCCGGGTTTTAGCCAGAGCAGGAGGCGCAGACCGTTTAGTAACTGTTCGCGCTCTGGTTCGGCAGTCTGGGCGTGCAGAGGCTGCACCAGAAGCGTAAGGCAAAGGAAAGATGCTCCTGCAAAGGCGCAAAGGCGCAAAGACAGACTTTTAAGCCGCAGTGACTTGCTTTCTTTGCGCCTTTGCGCCTTTGCGGGAAACATCATTGGAAGCTCGAACGGGACTAAAACATCTTAGTTGCCGGGTCTTTGCCCGTCAACCGTTTGGCTTTTAAGTGCATCCTAAGCCCTGATTGACAAAGGGATCTGGTCGATCTGACCCGGCAAAAACGAAAAATGAGTATGTACTTGCCGCCCTCGCGGGATTAATATTCGCCGGTATTCGCCTTATATACATGGGCAGGCAAGTTTTTTCTATTCGGACCGTAACTTTTTCCTGGGTTTAGGTAACTATAGCAGGAGCAAATCCTGCAGGATCGAGTGCTTGATTGCCCGAGAGAACTACAGACGAGCTTTTGCTGCAAAAAGCAGGAGAGGGTGACCAGGCAGCCTTTCTGGAGTTGTACAACCGATACCGGGAACCAATTTTTCGTTTCGCTTACCGGTTGCTGGGCTCGGTTGAAATCGCTGAAGACGTAACGCACGACTGCTTTCTCAGCTTGATCCGCAAGCCTGAGAATTTTCGTCCTGAGCGAGCTTCTTTGAAAACTTACTTGTACGCGGCGGCGCGGAACCTGGCGATGAAGCACTTCAGAAACCAGGGACGCGAGACCGGAATGGACGAAGTCAACGAAGAGCCGCAGGAGTCGCCAAGGCGAGGGCCTTTGCGACGATTGCTCGACGAAGAGTTGGCGACGCTGGTTAGAGACGCCATTTTTAGTTTGCCTCCACTACAACGCGAGGCGCTCATTCTCTTCGAATATGAAGGACTGAGTTTGAACGAAGTCGCCGAGATTGCCGGCGCAGACGTGGGTGCGATAAAGGCGCGTCTTTACAGGGCGCGAGAGGGTTTGAGAAGGATCCTCCAGCCCTACTTGAAAAGCAATCAGGAATTGAATAGTGGTCGGGAAATTGTTACTTTGAGGGAGGCCTGAGATGAGCGTTGAGCCGGAAGAGAGGTTTGTTTCCGACGATGAGCTCAAGTCGTTGCTCGAACGCTGGGTCGCGCCAGGGCCTTCGAGAGTTCTCGACAAGCGAATCAAAACGAGCTTTGCAAGAGAATTTTTTGGTGCAGATCCAGAAGAGGTAGTATCGATGAAGTTTTGTTCCGTATGCGAAGAAGAGTTTGCTGATAAGTTCAGCTTTTGTCCTGTCGACGGGACCCCACTGACGCCGATTGCGGCCAAGGTTGAGGATCCCAGTGTGACAGTTGTCAAAGATCCAAGCCTGACCGTCAGCAGAGATAATCAAGAGCCGGCGACCGAGTCTCCGGCAGCCAACTGGGTAAAGCCGGTCGAAAGCGAACCGGTTTACGCTGCTTCTTCTGGTGCTTCTTCCGCGCTGGCGTTGCGAGACGAGTATCACCTCACGATCATGGACGACGCCGGTCTGGTCTCTCGTCTTAGCCACGAACTCAGAGATGTCGCCCACCAATATGAACTGACGTGGCCGGAGTTCAAACGCGATCCTTTCGGATTTACGAAGCGAGCCTTCATTGGTTATGGCCAAAAGCTGCGCCAGTTTCTCGGCAAGCCAAATGTTCTGATCGCGATGGGCGCGGCTGTGTTGGGTATGGTTGCCCTCGTCGGCGCTGTTATGCTGATGGACCGCTCGCAGGGCACGGGATCGTCGCGGGTCGGCCTGATTGTTTTTGCGGTGATTGCCGGCGGCTTGCTCGTCGCGCTGTTTTCGACCTGGCTTGGACGCGAGCGTGGCGCTGCGGTGATGGGCGCCGAGCCGTCTGACTCGCGCAGCGTAGTCTTCGCGATGGTTTCGTCGTTTGTATTCCTGTTCGCCATTCTCGGCGTCATCATCGGAGTCGATTACCGGAACCGGCGACAGGCAGAGTTGATGGCGCAGAATAACGAAGAGCTTCAGGTCGAGCAGATGCTCGATATTCCCAGCGAGCAGCCGACACCCGATCCGGGTACTGCCGGACTGAATAAAGGCAGCGGCGGTGGCAGCAAGCCCAAGCCCGAGAGAGCGGCGGGCGGTGGCGGTGGCGGTCGTGAAGAACAGAAACCCGCTTCAGCGGGAAAACCACCGCAGGCATCGTTGGAAGTTCCGCAAGTAGTGGCGCCGGATCCGAAGCCCCCTCAAATCAAGAATCCGTCGTTGCCAGTGGCTGCGACTGTGGTTGCGGATCCTTTGCTGGTGCCACCTGATGCGCGAGTGTTGCCGTATGGTGATTACAAGTCCAAGAGCACCGATCCATCCTCTGGTCCAGGTACCGGAAATGGTATTGGAACTGGTAAGGGTGGCGGTATCGGTCCCGGCGAAGGCGGCGGTCTCGGACCAGGTCGCGGCGGTAACATAGGTGGTGGCGACTTCAACGCTGGTGGCGGTGGACCAGGCGGCGGTGGCGGCGGCGACTATTCCAAAATCTTTACTGGTAAAGACGTCACGACGAAAGCACGTCTGATTTCGAAGCCGGAGCCGCAGTACACGGAAGATGCGCGAAAGAACCAGATCACAGGCACGGTAGTGCTGAAGGTGGTGTTTGCGTCATCGGGGCAGGTGCAGAATATCAGAACTGTGTCGGGTCTTCCGTACGGATTGACTGAGAGAGCGATTGCCGCAGCGCGTCAGATCAAGTTTGTTCCGGCCACTAAGGACGGGCATCAGGTCTCGATGTGGATGCAGCTCGAATACAACTTCAACCTTTATTAAGAATTTAGCCGCGGATTTACGCAGACGAACGCAGATCAGCGTTTATCTGCCTCAATCCGCGGCTAATTGTATTTTTTGGCGAAGCGCTTGATGCGCTGAATTCCTTCCTGAATCTGTTCCATTGAAGTCGCGTAAGAGATCCTGACGAAGCCTTCCGCTCCGAAGCCCGCGCCATCCGTGACAACTGTCTGCTCTTCTTCAAGTAGTCGCTGCGCAAACTCACCAGAACTCTTCAATCCATTCTTCAAACACCCGCGCACGTCTGGAAACGCGTAGAACGCCCCTTCAGGCTCACTGCACTTAATTCCGGGAATGTCCCTGAGTGCGTTCAGCAACCAAGCCCGGCGCGTAGTGTATTCAGCCAGCATCGCCGCTACCGACTCCTGCGGTCCATTGAGCGCCTCCACGCCGGCCCATTGAGCGATGGAATTCGCGTTCGATGTCGAGTGGCCCTGGACTTTGCACATCGCCTTGGTCCATTCGGCCGGTGCGAGCGAGTATCCCATTCGCCAACCAGTCATCGCATAAGTCTTCGAGAACGATCCGGCGATGCACAGGTGCGATCTCACGTCCGCAGACAAACTCGCTGCACTGAATACTTCAGCCGGAGGATAAACAAAGCGCAAATAACATTCGTCAGAAACTACGTAGATGCCACGCTCGGTCACTAATTCCATGATCTGGCGAAACTCGGCCGGAGGCAGCACGCGGCCTGAAGGATTCGAAGGCGAGTTCAGTATGAGCAGCTTGGTGCGCGATGTAATGGCGCGCTCAACCTGATCCACAGTGAGTACAAAACCGGTGTCTTCGGTTTCGATGAAGACCGGTGTAGCGGCCGCGAAAACGACGATCTCAGGAAACGTCACCCAATAAGGCTTCGGAATAAGAACTTCGTCACCTGGATTCAATAAAGTAACGCAGGCATTGAAGACTGCCTGTTTGCCACCGGCAGTAACCATGACCTCGCTTAGCTGATACTCCGTCCCAAACTCTCGCTGGTAAAAATCAATGATGGCGCGATTGATCTCGCGAATGCCGCCCGCCGCCGTGTACTTCGTGCGGCCGGCGCGCATCGCTCGTGCGGCTGCTTCCTTGATGTTGTCAGGTGTATCGAAGTCCGGCTCGCCGGCGCCAAAGTCACAAACGTTCGCGCCTGCGGCACGCAACGCTTCCGCCGCCTGCATCGCGGCCATCGTGGCTGATGACTGCATTCGAGCGACGTTTTCAGAAACAGGAAATGGTGACATGGCAGGAATCGTTTTCATTTTGGTTACCCGGCGCTACCGCGCTCAGTTCTGTTTTGATTCATCTTCTCTTTCATTCGCTTCTCAACGACGGGTGGGACCAGGCCGGTCACGGCGCCGCCAAGATGAAATACTTCTTTAACCAGGCGTGAGCTAACGTACGAGTAAATCTCGGCGGGCATCATGAAGACAGTTTCAATACCCGGTTCGAGACGCCTGTTCATCAGTGCCATTTGTAGTTCGTACTCGTAATCGGAAATCGCGCGTATGCCCCGCACGATCACGTCAGCTTGTTGGGCCACCGCATAGTTAACGAGCAGTCCGCGGAATGAATCGACGCGGACTTTGCAGTTACCCTGAGTGATGTCGTCAAGGACCTCGGTAAGCATCTCATGTCGTTCCTCGACCGTGAAGAACGGTTGCTTGTCGGGGTTGACCAGTATGCTGATGATTATCTCGTCAAAGAGTTTGCAGCCGCGCTCGATAATGTCCAGGTGGCCATTAGTGACTGGGTCAAACGAACCGGGGTAAATCGCGCGTCGCATGTTGAGGCATGTTAAGCGCAAATAGACAATCCTGTAAATCCTGTTAATCCTGTCACAGGATTTACAGGATCGACAAGATGTGGTTCAATACGCTTTGACAAATTGACGTGGTGAGTTAAAGCGACTTGCGGCCACGTAAAATAATCCGCTAAACAGCTCGATGAGTCAGTTTTGAGGCTCCGCGTTGTTAAGCGCGGGGCCTTTATCATTGCCGATTTTCGATTGCCGGTTGGTAAAGGCAATCTCCAGAAGCTCTTCAATCGGCAATTGGCAACGAAAATTGGCAATAACTTATGCCGAACCTTCTCGAAACACTAAAAGAACGCATCGTCGTCTTCGATGGCGCGATGGGGACCAACTTGCAGGTGCAGAACCTGTCTCTCGACGATTTTGGTGGGCCACGCTTTGAAGGCTGCAACGAAAACCTGCTCGTCACCAGGCCCGACGCTGTTGAAAAAGTGCACGCAGGCTTCCTCGACGTTGGTTGTGACGTGATCGAAACCAATTCGTTCAACGGAACGCCAGTAGACTTTGCCGAGTACGGCGTCGCCGACAAGGCATATGACATGAATGTGCTGGCTGCGCGACTCGCCAAACGCGTAGCTGCTGATTACTCAACAAAAGACAAACCGAGATGGGTTGCCGGCTCAATGGGTCCGGGGCGCAAACTCCCAACGCTGGGCCACATCTCTTACACCGATCTTAAAGACGCTTACCGCGTGCAGGCGCGGGGATTACTCGACGGTGGCGTTGATCTACTGATCGTCGAAACTTGCCAGGATTTGCTGCAAACGAAAGCTGCGCTCGCCGCAATCTTTTCTCTTTTCGAGGAAAGACGAGCGCGCGTGCCTGTTATTGCCCAGGTCACGATCGAAGTATTTGGGACCATGCTCAACGGCACTGAGATCGCCGCTGCATTAACAGCTCTGGCACCCTTCCCAATAGACGTCGTTGGCATGAACTGCGGCACCGGTCCAAAGCACATGACGGAGAGTATTCGTTACATCTGCGAGAATACGCCGCTGCCAGTGTCTGTGCTTCCAAACGCGGGCTTGCCTTCAGTTGTCGAAGGGAAGATGCACTACGACGAGACTCCCGAGAGTTTCACCACGCAACTGGTCCATTTCGCGAGCGACTTCGGCGTCAATATCGTCGGCGGTTGTTGCGGCACGACGCCTGCGCACTTGCGTCTGGCCGTCGAAGCGATGCAGCGAATCACTCCGAAGCCGCGCAGCGCGAAGACAACGCCGGCAGCCTCGTCGATCTATTTTCAACAGCCTTACGTGCAGGACGCTTCGTTCTTAATTGTCGGCGAGCGCGTCAACGCGAGCGGTTCGAAGAAGATGCGCGACTTGCTGAACGCGGGCGATTGGGATGGACTGGTCGCGCTCGGCAAAGAGCAGGAACGCGAAGGCGCACACATACTCGACGTCAATGTTGATTTTGTCGGCCGCGATGGTGAAGCCGACATGCACGAGCTCGCGTCGCGCCTGGTAACGAACGTCAAGATCCCTCTGATGTTCGACTCCACCGAGTGGCAGAAGATGGATGCGGGACTCCAACATGCCGGCGGCAAGTGCATTCTGAATTCAACTAATTACGAAGACGGCGTGCCGCGGTTTTTGAAAGTCCTCGATCTTGCCAAACGCTATGGAGCGAGTGTGGTTGTTGGGACCATTGACGAAGAAGGCATGGCCCGCACCACCGAAGGCAAAGTAAAGATCGCGACGCGGGCTTATGACCAGGCGACCAAAGAAGTTGGTTTTGCTGCGTCGGACATTTTCTTCGATCCCCTCGCGTTGCCGATCTCGACCGGCATTGAAGAAGACCGGCGCAACGCGCTCGAGACCATCGAGGCGATCAAGCGAATCAAGGCTGAACTTCCGGGCGCTTTCACGATTCTGGGCGTTTCGAATATCTCGTTCGGCTTGAATCCAGCGTCGAGAGTGGTCCTGAATTCGGTCTTTCTTCACGATGCCGTTGAAGCGGGTCTGGACGCCGCGATCGTCAATGCCAGCAAGATCGAACCGCTGAATCGGATTGGCGAGCAAGCACTCAAAGTAGCGCGGGAGTTGATTTACGACCAGCGCAAATTTGAGGGCGACGTTTGCGTTTACGATCCGCTCACTGAATTCACAAAACTTTTTGAGGGAGTGAAGTCGAAGACGACGAAGAAAGCCTCCAAGGGCGAGACCGTCGAAGAGCGTTTGAAAAATCACATTATCGACGGTGAAAAGATCGGACTCGAAGACGAATTGAAACTCGGCCTCGAAAAATATTCGGCGCTCGACATCATCAATAACATTCTGCTCGACGGCATGAAGGTCGTTGGAGATCTTTTCGGCAGCGGGCAGATGCAACTGCCTTTCGTGTTGCAGTCGGCGGAAGCTATGAAGGCCGCTGTTCGCTTTCTCGAGCCTTTTATGGAGAAGAAGGGTGGTGCCACCGCCAAGGGAACGATGGTGCTCGCGACTGTAAAAGGCGACGTGCACGACATCGGCAAGAACCTCGTCGACATCATCCTGACCAACAACGGCTACAAGGTACTGAATCTCGGTATCAAGCAGCCTATCGAGGCGATCCTGCAAGCGTATGACGAACATGGCGCGGACGCGATCGGTATGAGTGGCCTGCTCGTGAAGTCGACGTTGATCATGAAAGAGAACCTCGAGTTGATGAACGAGCGTGGCATTAAAGTTCCGGTCGTGCTCGGTGGCGCCGCGTTGACGCGCCGCTACGTCGAAGACGATCTGAAATCGCTGTATCACGGGCAACTGTTTTACGCGCGCGATGCGTTTGCGGGTCTGCATACGATGGACCAGCTCGTGGGTGGCAACGGACACGCGACTGAAGTTGTCGACGGAGTGACTTTGGAAACTGCCGAAGATCCGGAAGACCTGATTGGTGAAGAGGCGAAGCTTGGCATTCGCAAGACGGCTCGGCCACGAGCCGCGCGGGTCAGCGGTGACACTACGCACACCACGCGTTCCACCGTGAACACTGATGTTCTCATTCCCACACCGCCGTTCTACGGTTCGCGGGTCGTTAAAGACATTAAGCTCGCCGATCTGTTCGCTTTTGTAAACGAGACGGCGCTGTTCAAGGGGCAATGGCAATTCAAACAGGGCAAGTTGCCACCTGATGAGTATCAGGCTCTGGTACGCGAGAAGGTGCGTCCGATCTATGAAGAGCTGAAGGAGCGTTCGAAGCGTGAAGAACTCCTTGTGCCGAAGCTGGTCTACGGCTACTTCAAATGCCAGTCAGATGGAAATGATCTGATCGTCTACGACGAAGACAGGGAAGTGCGATTTACTTTTCCACGGCAGCCTGCTGGAAAGCACTTGTGTCTCGCCGATTTCTTCGCGTCGCGAGAGTCAGGCAAGACTGATGTCGTCGCTTTTCATCTGGTGACTGTCGGGCGGCGTGCGAGTGAGTATTCGCACGAGTTGTTCAAAGCAGACAATTATGCGGACTACCTCTACTTCCACGGGCTGAGCGTCGAGAGTGCGGAAGCGCTTGCCGAACTGTGGCACAAACGCATTCGCGAGGAGCTGGGAATTGCCGGCGCAGATTCGCCCGAGTTGTCGCGCTTGTTCCGTCAGGAGTACCAGGG
>JBKPJS010000463.1:0-19308 GCA_046730815.1 Acidobacteriota bacterium | reverse complement strand
GGTCAGTGAACTGCCGGTTTCTGTATTGCGCTCTAAACAACCTGCCGTTCACTGTTTTTCGCGGGCACTATCGCACGTCCACCTTTCTCGCGGACACCGTGCGTACGCTTGCCAACATCACTGAAAATTTTCGTCCTGGTGAAACGTACAACATCGGCGGTAGCCATCACCACTCAATCGAAGACCTGGCGGACGTAGTGCTGAAGGTAACAGGTGCCGATCATGGATTAGTTCAATATCGTGAATCAGAAATACTGACGACCAAAACCAAACGTGTGGATATTTCAAAATCAGTTCGCGATTTAAATCATAAGAACTCGTTCGGGCTGGAAGAGGGAATGCGCATCACGGCTGACTGGATGCGCTCCGTCTACAACGTTCGTTAAGCAGTTTCATGCAAAGGCGCAAAGACGCAAGAAGACATCCGAGATTTACTTTGCATCTTTGCGCCTTTGCGCGAAACTTGCTTTATATGGTGATTGTATGAAGGCTTTACTGACTGGCGGCGCGGGCTTCATTGGCTCGAATATCGTAAAAGCCCTGATTGACGAGGGGCACGAGGTAGTCGTGCTGGACAACCTTGTCACCGGCTACTCCGAAAACCTGGAGCCGTTTAACGAGGTGAGCTTCATCGAGGGAGATGTACGGGATGCGGCCGTCGTCGATAAAGCGATGCAGGGCGTCGATACTGTCTTTCACCTGGCCGCATCGGTCGGTAATACGCGCTCAATCGAACAGCCAATCGACGACTCGGAAGTAAACGTGATCGGTACTCTTCGCGTGTTGGAAGCCGCACGGCGAAACGGAGTGCGTAAGATCGTCTGCTCGTCCTCTGCTGCTATCTTCGGCGAGCTCAAACAACTTCCGATTGCGGAGGACCACCCATGCGAACCGGACAGCCCGTATGGAGTCAGTAAACTGGCGGAAGAGAAACACTGCCTCGCTTACGCTAAGCTGCACGGATTGGCAGTCATCTGTCTGCGTTATTTTAATGTTTACGGAATCAATCAGCGCTACGATGCTTACGGTAACGTGATCCCAATTTTTGCGCACCTCATGCTCAGAAACGAACCGCTAACCGTCTTTGGCGATGGCGAACAAACGCGAGATTTTGTCAACGTCCGTGACGTTGCCAAAGCTAACTTGTCCGCTGCGCGTGCGACTGGAGTGTCCGGTGCTTTCAACATCGCTTCCGGAGAGGCGGTCACAATCAATCATCTCATTGGACTGTTGCAGACCATCGCCGGCCGTAAGCTTGCAGTCAATTACGTCCCGCCGCGCAAGGGAGACGTGCGTCACAGCCGCGCCGATGTGACAGCCGCTCGAACAGCATTCGGTTACGAAGCTGAGGTCCCGCTGTCTGAAGGACTAACGCAATACATGGTCTGGGCTGAAGGGGCAAAGCTCTAACGCATTCTGTCTGTTATGAAAGTGCTCGTCGTTTCGGAAAGCCTTCCGCCAGTGCTGAATGGACAGGGTCTTGTGCTTTACAGAATGCTCCGTGACAAACGCCCTGACGAGTACTGTCTCGCCTCCCAAATAAACTGGCGAACCGGTCCTGGCGAGCGGGGCGCAACGTTGCCGGGTCCCTACTACCATCTCGAACGTCCAAAACAATTGAACAGAGGCTACCGCTTCGGATTGTCTTACGTTCGCGAAACCATCAACATGCCACTGATCGTCTCCCAGCTCGCGCATCAACTTGTTGACATAATCAAACGCGAGAGATGCGATGTTGTGCTGGGATGCACCGGAGATGTTTCGGATCTCCCGGCCGTCTTATCCGCCAGCCGGCGCACAGGCGTGCCATTTTTTGCCTACATGTTTGACCATTACGTTTACCGTGAGTGGCGTTATCCGATTCGAAGGTGGTGGGCACGTTACTTTGAACGAAAGCTATTGCGAGAAGCCGCGGGCGTGATCGTTCCAAATGAAGTTCTACGCGACGACCTGCGCGAGCGGTTCGGAGTCGAGTCGTCACTCATCCATAACTCGCTCGACATCTCTCGTTACACTGCAAACGGGCGACCATCAGCGAACGACGACGGGATCAAGATCGTCTACACAGGCGACGTTTACGAGGCTCACTACGACGCGTTCCGCAATCTGACAACCGCGATCGAGTCGCTCGATCGTCCCGACATCAAGCTGCATCTCTATACCGACCGTCCACTCGAAGAGCTTGCAGACTACGGCATCAAAGGCCCGATCGTACGCCACCCGCAGCAGTCGCCCGATAAGATGCCGCAGATCCAGATGGAAGCGGACATGCTGTTTCTGCCGCTCGCTTTCAACTCACCATACCCCGACTTGGTGAGGACTTCGGCGACGACAAAACTCGGAGAGTATCTCGCCGCGCGCCGCCCCGTGATCGTGCATGCGCCTCCTGACTCTTTTCCCGTAACCTATTTTCGTCAACATGAATGTGGGGTCGTGGTTGACCGGCTCGACCCGTCGGTCCTCGCGAGAGAAATCAGCCGGTTGCTGGACGATGCCGCCCTCAGAGAACGGCTGGCGGCTCGCGCGTGGGAACAGGCGCAGCAGGATTTCGACATCACCGTGGCGCGTGCGACGTTCTGGAATCTTTTAACGCGAGCGGTCGAACGGCAAACTACTTGAAATGGAGAGGAAGCCACGCAGCCAAACTCAGCCGTTAGTCAGCGTCATTGTTCCGACTTATAACTACGGCCGTTTTATAGGGGAGACGCTCGAATGCCTGCGCGCGCAGACTTACACGAATTGGGAATGCGTGATCGTCGACGACGGCTCAACGGACGATACGGCCGAACAAGTCGCGCGCTTCATGGAACGAGACGCGCGCTTCAAGTTTCTGCGACAGGAAAACGCGAGGCAGGCCGCCGCTAAGAACAACGGCCTTCGCAACTCCGTGGGCCAGTACATACAGTTTCTCGACGCCGATGACCTGATCGAGCCGCAGAAGTTTGCGCGGCAGGTTGAGTATTTGGAGACGCACCCTGAGATAGATATCGTCTACGGGAGCATGCGTTATTTCACGACTGAGAACCCCAGCGACAGGCTCTACTGGGTATGGGGCGAAAACAAGCCCTGGATGCCGGAAACCTCCGGCAGCGGCAAAGAGGTTTTGACCGCTCTGGTGCGACACAACATTATGGTGATCAATTCCCCGCTAATCAGAAGGAGTGTTGTTGACGCAGTAGGACTGTTTGATAACGAGCTGCCACCGGCAGAGGATTGGGACTACTGGGTGCGTTGCGCGACAGCAGGAATGCGTTTTCAGTTTAACGACTCGCCGGGAACGTTGGCGCTCGTCAGGTGGCATTCCTCGAGTTCCAGCCAGGACCGGCGCAGGATGTACACCTCGGTCCTATCGATCCGAGAAAAGATCGAAAGTCTCACCGGCGATGCCGAAATTTTGGCCCTGAATCGCGAGCACATCGTAAAGGATCAAGAGATGCTTGCGCTTGAAACCATAACCCATGCTCCGCTCAAGGATTGTCTGCGAGAAATGTTCCGCGCGGCGTCGTTGAGCGAGAGAAGAAAACACAGACTGAAGTGGTTCGTCTGCGCGTGCGCCGCGCCGTTTCTTCCAAGACAGCGGCTCAAAACACTGGTCACGTCGTCAGTGACGCGCCCCTGGGTCAGTAGCCTATGATCGCAACAAAAACAAAACTCAATGGAGTGTATGTCATCGAGCCGGACCGGTTCGAAGACGAACGCGGGTTCTTCGCGCGCGCGTGGTCGACTGCCGAGTTGGAAGCGCTCGGAGTCTCCGGTCAATTCATCGAAGCGAACACTTCTTACAATCACAAACGCGGCACGCTACGCGGATTGCACTGGCAAGCGGCCCCGCATGGTCAGGACAAGCTCGTCCGGTGCACGCAGGGGTCAATCTTTGATGTAGCCGTTGATCTGAGGCCCGACTCGGCGACTTATCGACATTGGACCAGCGTCGAACTGTCAGCGGCGAACCGCCTGATGCTCTACGTCCCTGACGGCTTCGCGCATGGATACTTAACCCTCGAAGACGATTCGGAAGTGCTCTATCTCGTGACGAGCGGCTACGCGCCCGCGAGTGCGCGCGGCGCACGCTGGAACGATCCGGCGTTCGGAATCCGCTGGCCCGAGGTGGGCCAATTGATCGCCAACGAAAGAGACAATAACTATCCGGACTTCCGGTTGTGAAGAGTGATGCACGGTAAGTTCTCTGTAGCGATGTGCACGTACAACGGCGCGCGCTTCGTCCCAGAGCAGCTCGCCTCCATCGCGGCGCAAACACGCCTGCCCGATGAGTTGGTTGTATGCGACGACGGATCGACGGACATGACAGTCGATTGTGTTCGTGAGTTCGCACGCAATGCGCCGTTTCCGATCCGTGTCGTCGACAACGAAAAGAACTTAGGATCGACGAAGAATTTTGAACGCGCCATCGAGTTGTGCGACGGCGACTTCATAGCTCTCGCCGATCAGGACGACGTTTGGTTGCCGGAGAAGCTTCGCCGGCTCGAGGACGCGCTGGCAGACAAAAACATGGGAGTGGCCTTTTCGGACGGAGAGGTAGTAGACGAAAGTCTGCGTCCGCTGGGCCAACGCGTGTGGGACACATTACGCTTCGGTGAGCGGGAGCAGAGATTGTTTCGCGAGGGACGCGGGTTTGCAGTGTTGTTGGACCACAACGTTGTCATGGGCGCCGCGATGGCGCTTAAGGCCGAGTTCAGAAAGATGATCCTGCCGATTCCTAACCATCTGGTCCATGACGGAATACCGGTGCTCCATGATTGGTGGGCGGCGTTGGTCGTGACGGCGGTGTCGAACGTCGCCTTCGTTCCGGAGTCGTTGTTCAAATATCGCCAGCACTCGGCCCAGCAAATGGGTGTTATCGACGGACCGGATGTCCACGAGGAACAATGGGCGGCCCGAGTTCGCAGTTCGGCGCGGCGCAGAAACACATTCTCCCGGGAGATTTACTACCTCCGCGCAATCTTCGAAAGACTTCAAGGGTTGCCAGTTGGCGCAAACGTGCTCTCAGACCTGGAGGCGAGACTTAAACATCTCGAGACGAGGGCTACAATGCCGGAAGACCGTACGCGACGCGTCGCGCCTGTGCTCCGCGAATTGCTCGCGCGACGTTATCACCTTTACTCGAACGGGCTCGCGAGCGCGGCGAAGGACTTTTTGACAGGATTTCATGATTAGCAGGATTAGCAGGTAAATCCTGTAAACTGATGCTGAAAAGAATGGCAAAGAGAGCACTCATCACCGGCATCACCGGGCAGGACGGAAGTTACCTCGCCGAGCACTTGTTGTCTCTTGATTACGAGGTTCACGGTTTGGTCAGACGCGTCGCGCTGGAGGATCCGCAGCGACGTTTCACACGCATCGCCCATCTGCTGGACAAGGTGGTCCTGCATCCGGGCAGTCTCGAGAGTTATCCGTCGGTCTTCCATGTTGTAAGCCAGCACGAGTTTACCGAGTGTTATCACCTTGCGGCCCAGAGTTTCGTGGCCGAGAGTTTTCGTGATGGCTTCTCGACGATGAATACGAACATCAACGGCACGCACTACATGCTGGCCGCATTGCGTGAATTGCAGCCCGCTTGCCGCTTTTATTTTGCTGGTTCGAGCGAGATGTTTGGCAAAGTTCGCGAAACACCGCAAAACGAGACGACACCTTTTCACCCGCGCTCGCCGTATGGCATCAGCAAAGTCGCGGGTTTTGATCTGACGAGGAATTATCGCGAAGCTTATGACATGTTTTGCGTAAGCGGGATCCTCTTTAACCATGAAGGTCCGCGCCGTGGTTATGAGTTTGTTACGCGGAAGATCACCTCGGCCGTCGCCCAAATAAAACTAGGCTTGAGCAACGAGCTGCGCCTCGGGAATCTCGACGCCAAACGCGACTGGGGACACGCTAAGGATTACGTTCGCGCCATGCATCTAATGCTACAGCGCGATGCGCCGGATGATTACGTGGTGGCTACGGGACAGACTCACACGGTAAGAGAATTTTGTGAGCTTGCGTTTGGTGAAGTGGACCTTGACTATCGCGAGTACGTGCGTACTGATGAACGGTTCCTGCGGCCGGCCGAGGTCGATATGCTCGTGGGCGATGCGACAAAAGCACGAACTGAACTGGGCTGGGAATCAACATACACGTTTCCCGAGTTAGTGAGCGAGATGGTCCAAGCCGACCTGGGCTTGCAAAGTCAGAGCGCGCAGTCCGCGGGTTCACGATTGTAGTTATGCAGCTTCCCTTAGTAACAGTCATCATTCCGACCTTCAATCGACGTCAATGGATCTCAATCTGTCTTGACTCGATCAAGTCGCAAACTTATCCGCATATCGAGACGCTCGTAATCGACGACGGTTCAACTGACGGCACGGTAGCCTGGCTGAAGTCCCAACCCGATTACTCGTTTGCCCGCGTGCATGAACAACCAAAGAACGGTGGCGCATCGGTCGCGCGCAACGATGGCATACGTCTCGCGCGAGGAGAGCTAATAGCGTTCATCGACAGCGATGATGCACTCTTACCAAATCACATTGAGACGGCAGTGAATGTCTTTCGCGAACATCCAAACACCGGATTGTTTTGCTGCGACTCGACGATTATTGATTCCAACGGTGAGATTCTCTTCGGCGGCCGCACCTGGCACCAGATCCAAAGCGAGTTGAGAAACCAACCTGTGCAAACCGGCTTTCGCAGCCTCAGTAATATTTTTGAGTTCTCGCACATCTTCCCTGGTTTCACGTTGCCCAAAGCCGTGTTCGACAAAGTCGGTTACTTCGATCAATCGATTTTTCCCATGGACGATTATGACTTGATGCTGCGTGTCGCCGGTGCGGGTTATCAAGTGTACTACTACAACGAGCCGCTTGCTATGCGGCGCGAACACACCGGGCAATGCTCAGGCGTGGCGAATTCGATCGATACGTGTCGAAAACAGATGCGCGCGCTGCATGCCGCATTGCAACGTAATCCGGAACTGTGGAAAGCGTCGTCAGCAATTAAACGACGGCTGGCGTCAGCGAAACTTGAATTGGCGCTCAGTCGTATTGGCGCCGGCGAAAGAACGCGTGGTTTAGGCACCCTCCTTCAAGCCGTCGCAACCGACCCCGGTCAGCTTGCGCGCGTAGCGCATCTCGGACGCCGTCGCCTACGCCGCCTGGTTGCTTCCGCTTGAACTGATTTGTGCCTTTTGTGGTTCTTTGTGGCTACCCTATAATGCCACGTCCCTGACTCCGATTTCTTTATGCGGATCTGCTACTTCGCGGATGGTCGGTACATTCATACTCGCCGTTGGCTCCGCTACTTCAGCGAGCACGGAAACGAGACGCACCTCGTTTCGTTTGCGCCGATGACCCCGGACCACGTTCGCGCGATCGAGGAGGCTGGCGGTCGTTATCTCGGCGAACTGGGTAACTTCCACTTGAAACGTTTTTGGCTCACCGCACGCGACATGTTGTTACTGCGGCGTCTCCTAAAACGCGAGAAGATTGACGTTCTGCACTGCCATTTTCTCGGTCATAACGCCTGGTATGCGGCCCTGAGCGGCTTTCGTCCACTCGTCCTCACGGTCATGGGCGGCGGCGACGTGTGCGGACCGGGCTGGCAACCGAACGGCGCGCGCGAACGCCTGCTGACACCCTTTGCACTGCGCCACGCGGATCTCGTCACTTCGTGGTCGCGCGTGATGGCTGATGTCGTGCGCCCATACTGCCGGAACGGGACGCCGGTAGAAGTTATTCACGGTGGAGTTGATCTGAAGCGTTTTCATCGTGGCCCGAAACCGGAGTACCTGCGCGAGAGATGGAAGCTTCCGGCGGAGGCCAAAGTCGTCTTCAGCCCGCGTCTCATGCGCCCGCTTTCGAATATCACTCAGATCGCAGCCGCAGCGGGTTTGGTCTGCGAAAAAGTGCCGCACACATATTTCCTGTTTTCCGCACCCGCCGAGGAGCGTAATGAAGCTTATGAGGCCGAGGTGCGGAGGGTGCTGCACGAGGCGGGCGTTGCGGACAACGCGCGGTTTGTTGGGCCAATATCTCACCAGGAGATGGCCGACTACCACCGGTTCGCGGATGTTACCGTCTCCGTCCCGAGCACCGACGGTACGCCGATGACCGTGTTGGAGTCGATGGCTTGCGGCACACCCGTCGTAGTGGGCGACATCCCTGACTACGATCAGCAGTACTTCAAAGATGAAGAGACCGTATTGATGGCGAATCCGGCGAATGCCGCGTCTATTGCTCAAGCTATAACCAAGCTGTTAATGGATCCTTCGCTGGTCCAGCGTTTATCAACTGAAGCAGAGCGTCGCGTTCGTGACAACGGTTCATATGAATCACAGATGTCGAAGATGAATCAGCTTTATCAGGACCTCACTAAACGTCGATGATGAAGCTTTCGCCTCGTCGCATCAACGTGTCAGACTCCGACTCGGCCATTGCTCCCCAGGGCGCAAGCGGGGTAAGGCTCAGGGATCGTTATTTCCCCGGACGGAGTTGACGAAGTGGTTGAGATCTCCACGCGCGCCAGAATCGAAGTCAACGAAGGTACGAGGTCTATCCGCGTCGTTCATCTGATCGAGGCTCTTGGTCCAGGCGGCGCGGAGAGGCTTTTGTACACTAATCTGAAACACTTCGACCCGCAAAGAGTTCGTAGCACTGTGATCACGGTTTACCCACACGCTACTCACTGGCTGGAACCGATTACGGCTTTGGGCGTGCCGGTGGTTCCG
This sequence comes from Acidobacteriota bacterium, assembly GCA_046730815.1. Taxonomy (GTDB): domain Bacteria; phylum Acidobacteriota; class Blastocatellia; order Pyrinomonadales; family Pyrinomonadaceae; genus PSRF01. The sequence goes on along the minus strand of JBKPJS010000463.1, from coordinate 10,592 downwards.
TTGAACTGCCGCAACGTACGCGAGATTCCGAAAGGAATTCGCACGTTACGAACGTGGCTGCTTGCGAACCAACCCGATCTGATACACAGTCACTTGTGGGCTGCAAACATCATCGGTCGCGTTGCCGGACGTCTTACAGGTACACCAGTAATTAGCTCCGTTCATAATCCGGATCACGAGGCCGAAGCATGGGCGGACGGCGCTGATGTTAGCCTTACGAAACGACGAATGGTGCGCGCGCTTGATCGCTGGACGGCGCATGTTGGTAGCAATCGATTAATTGCCGTCAGCGAATATGTGAGACAAAGCGCGAACCGCCATTTGGGCGTTTCTTTGAATTCGATTGAGCTAGTCTACAATCCGATCGATACGGATCTCTTGCAGGCTGCGCCCGCGACGAGCCGCTCAGAATTGTTACGCGCGTGTGGCTTGCCGTCTGACACTTTCATACTGCTGAACGTAGCACGCGTTTCGCCGCAGAAGGGATTGCTCTACGCGTTACGAGCGTTGCCGTCGATCCTTGAGCGCTATCCTTCGGCCCACCTTGTTTCTGTTGGAGCCACTACCGATCCGTCGTGGCTAGGCCAGCTCGAGCAGGAAGCGAAGACGCTCGGGCTGACGGATCATTTCCACGTGCTGGGAGGCCGGCGAGATGTGATTGATTTTTTACGAGCTTGTGATGTCTTTATCTTTCCTTCACTTTATGAAGGTTTGGGAATTGCACTGATTGAAGCAATGGCCGCGGGTTGTGCGTGTGTTGCAAGTTCTGCTGGGCCAATCCCGGAAGTGGTTAGCGACGGAGAGGACGGGATCCTCGTGCCGCCCGGCGACCCCGAAGCTATTGCGGCGGCCGTTTGCCGGTTATTGGATAATGAATCGTTGCGGGTTCGCCTGGGAACAGCCGCCACGAAGACTGCGTTGAGCAGGTTTCAGCCGCAGAAGTCAGCCGATGCTTTAACAAAAATTTATGAATCAGTTTTGGCCACAAAGGGGCACAAAGAGCACAAATGATTAAGAACCAATGTTGAGACAAACTCTTTTGTGCTTTTTGTGTCTTTTTGTGGCTGACAAAGACTAATGGCAACGCAAAACTCTGTCGTCGAACACTTCGACAAATATCGTGGCTGGTCGCGGCTTTACGATCTCGCCGATGGCTATAACTATCACTTTCACGTGCGTCGCAATCGAGTGTTGGAACTCTTGCCTGAGCGGCTCGGTCGTGTGTTGGATGTCGGCTGCGGACCCGGAGTCATGACTGAGGTTGTGCTTCAGCGTGGCGGCGTTTTCGATGGCGTCGATCTTTCGCCGGAGATGATAAATGAGGCGAAAGAAAAGTTTGGCCATCTCCCCGGCGTTCATTTCGCCGTTGGAAACATAGAAGCGATAGACGCTGCCGATAACTCATACGACCAGCTAATCTGCATGGCAGTGATTGAGTATTTGAAGACTCCGGACAAGGCTCTCTCAGAAATGGTTCGCGTGTTGAAGCCCGGTGGAATTGCCATCATCACGACGCCCAAACGTTGGCATGTTAGCCGTGTCACAGTCGCGGCCACCAAGCCGGTTCGCGTGTTGGCCAAAATGCTGGGCGCGGCCACTGCGGACCATCTGCCGCGTCTGCGCTTGCAACCTGACGAGTTGGACCAGGCAGCGCGTCGAGTGGGCCTGATTCCCGAGGGTGGATCTCAGTATCACTTCACGCCGTTCGCGTATCCGTTGACACGCGTTGCACCGAGTCTCTCGATGCGCTTGAACATGCCTTTCGAGAAATTTCACGCGCAAAGAGGGCCTTTCGTATCATTCTGGGCGCATGGTTATGTTGGGCGCTATAAAAAGGCCCTGCAGGAATGAAGAGAAGCTTCTTTTCACTTCTTCACAAACTCGGAATAACTCGGCTCGCGGCCTGGTGGAACCGTAAACGTGTGATCATCCTTTGCTATCACGGCGTGACGGAACGCCTCAATCGCCACCCATCAGACATTTCTGGATTGCACATCCGCGCGGATCGCTTTGAGACACAATTGAACTACCTGCGACAACATTATCAGGTGATATCGTTGTCTGAGTTCATCGAGGCCCGTAAGAACAATCTTTCGCTACCCGATCGTTCAGTCGTGCTCACATTCGATGACGGCTATCGAAACTTTTTGACCAGCGCGCTGCCGCGACTCATTGCTCGCGACATGCGCGTTTCCGTCTTCTTGATCACCGATCGCATTTCACCGGAAAGGCAGTCGCACGTTAACGAATGGACCGAATCTGATGACGAGACGTTCATGTCGTGGCAGGAGATAAAAGAGCTGCAACAACACGGCGTAGAATTCGGCTCCCATACTTGTTCTCACCGAAAACTATCGGAAATCGCGGCAGTAGAAGCCGAACACGAACTGCGTGTATCACACGAAACAATTGCCGCGCATTTATCGCGAAGTGCTATGCCATTCGCTTTCCCTTACGGCTCATACTCCGAAGCTATTGTCGCGCTGACACGCGAACTGCCGTACACTTGCGCATTGACGACTGACGCCGGCACAAACGCCCCCCAAACTGATCTGTTCGTATTGCGGCGAAACCTGATCGGAGACGATGATGACGAGGCGCTGTTCGCAGCACGTGTCTCGGGCTTAACAGCTTTACTACAAAGGGCCACACTGAGGCACAAACTAAATCTTTTGTGATTTTTGTGCTTCTTTGTGGAATGATTCAAAGGGGTATTCATGAAGAACATTCTCGTAACGGGAGGCGCCGGCTTCATCGGCTCGCATATCGTCGATGCGCTCGTCGAGCGTGGCCATCGCGTCAGAGTTTTGGACGCACTGGTGGAACAAGTCCATGGCGATGCTGGTCCACAGTACCTCAATCCAAAGGCTGAGTTTCTGCAAGGTGACGTTTGCGACGCCGATCTCGTCGACCGCGCACTCGAAGGAGTGGATGTTGTTTACCACAAGGCGGCTGAAGTTGGTGTTGGGCAATCGATGTATGAGATTACTCGATATGTGCGCGCCAATGATTTAGGCACTGCGGTGTTGCTCGAAGCGATCGTCAAACGGCGACCACAGGTACAGAAGCTCGTCGTAGCATCGTCGATGTCGATATATGGTGAGGGCGCCTACTCGTGCGATCACTGTGGGCCAGTACAGCCGAAGCTCAGGCCATTATCACAACTTCTCGATCGGCATTGGGACCTTGATTGCCCTCAATGCGGTGCGAAGGTTAAGCCGGTTCCCACAAACGAAGACAAGCCACTCATCCCTTCGTCGGTCTACGCAATTTCAAAACAGGACCAGGAACAGTTTTGCCTCGTCGTGGGCCGCGCTTACGAGATTCCCGTCGTTGCTCTTCGCTATTTCAACGTATATGGTCCACGGCAGGCGCTTTCGAACCCCTATACAGGTGTGTGCGCAATTTTTTCGGGAAGGTTATTGAACGATCAGCGTCCACTGATTTTCGAAGACGGCGAACAAACGAGAGACTTCGTGCACGTCAGCGACATTGTGCAGGCGAACCTGCTCGCGTTGGAAACGGACAAGGCTGATTACCAGGCAATAAACATAGGCACGGGCTTTCCCATTTCAATCTCCGAGATCACTTCGATGCTCGCGCGCGGTTTGAAAAAAGATATTCAGCCGGAAGTCACAGGCAAATACCGGGAGGGCGACATACGTCACTGCGTTGCAGACATATCGCGCGCCAGGACATTGCTCGGATATGAACCAAAAGTGAAACTGGCTGATGGTATTCCTGAGCTTCTCGAATGGGTGCGGCAACAACAAGCAGCAAACACGACGCAGGCGACTACTGAACTCGAGCAACACCAACTCGTTCGATAAATACTTTGACAGGATTTACAGAATTTACAAGATTAGAATTAATCATCTCCGATCATTGAATCTGTCTAATCTTGGAAATCCTGTAAAACATTTAGTATGCACTACCACCTGATTGGCATCTGCGGTACTGCAATGGCGTCCCTCGCCGGCATGCTTCAGGCGCGCGGGCATCACGTCACCGGTTCCGATCAAAACGTCTATCCGCCGATGTCGACGATGCTTCAGGAACTCGGCATCAACGTCTCACACGGATTTAAACGCGAAAACCTCTCACCGCAGCCGGACTGTGTAATTGTTGGTAACGCGATCCCACGCGGAAACCCTGAAGTCGAAGAAACACTCAATCGTAAACTCCTCTATCGATCGCAAGCCGAAGTTGTAAAAGAAGAATTTATTCGCGGGCGTCACTCGCTGGCAGTCGCAGGCACGCATGGCAAGACGACGACGACGAGCATTGCCGCGTGGGTGATGGATCAGGGCGGACTCGATCCGAGTTTTTTAATCGGCGGTGTGGCTCAGAATTTTGGCGCCAGCTTTCGTGTGACCAACAGTGACTACTTCATCATCGAAGCCGACGAGTACGACACTGCTTACTTTGACAAGGGGCCAAAGTTCATGCACTACCTGCCTGAGCTCGCCATCGTCAACAATATCGAATTCGATCACGCTGACATCTATCCCAATCTCGATGCAGTGAAGCTGGCGTTTCGGCGCTTCATGAATCTCGTGCCTGAGAACGGAAGATTGATTGCGGGCTGGGACAGTCCGCACGTTCGAGCAGTCGTCGAATCGTTTGGCCAGAGACTCTTCACGCGAGTGGAAACTTTCGGTACGGATAAAAACGCGAAGTGGCAGATCCGCAATGCTGAGTTTCACGAGGGACTTTCAAGGTTCGAAGTTTTTTGTGAGGACCAAGCGTGGGGAGAATTTGAGACGCCGCTATTGGGAGAATTCAATCTTCTAAATTGTCTTGCGGTGATTGTCGCGGCTGATGCATGGGGAGTAAGCAAGGAAAAATTTCGAACTGCCCTCTCGAGCTTTCAGAATGTGAAGCGACGCGCGGAAGTGCGGGGCGAAGAACGCGGTGTCGTCGTCATCGACGACTTTGCTCATCATCCGACTGCCGTTCGGGAAACATTGCGTGCATTGCGTGCGAGATATAAGGATCGCCGTTTGATCGCCGTGTTCGAGCCTCGCTCGTGGTCGTCGCGTCTGGCAGTGTTCCAGCAGGATTATGCCAGTGCCTTTGTGGCAGCCGACTATGTGGTCATCGCTTCCGTCTTTGATAGCCAAAAGGTCATAGAAAAGGGACGGGCGCTTGACACCGCTGAGTTAATTCAAGCGATTTCGCAGCAAGGCAAACCTGCTCTCGCCTTGCCGGATCCCGATCGAATCGTCGCGCACATCGTTCCGGAGCTGCGCACAGGTGACGTGGTCGCGATTATGTCAAACGGCGGCTTTGGCGGCATTCATGAAAAAATTCTCAGCGCCCTCCGGTCAACTTAAACTTATGTACACTCACGCACACTTTAACGAACTATTCGTAACGGTCTCGCAGATTTCGTCCGCTAAAAGGGTTCTCCGGCTTAACAAGGTAGGGAGGCCCCCCAGTGAAAAACTTTTCAATATTCGAGCACGCACTCAAGTTTGCGGAAGCCAATAACGTCGAGAACCTGGGTGAAATTGCGAGCCTCGCCCGGCGCGATTTTGTCGAGCGCGAGAGTTTCATTTGTCACACTACTACTGCGTCAGTCGAGTATGGCTGCTTAATGATCGAAAATGCGATTCTGCTGCGCACGAATCGCTCGGGAAGAGTCTATGCCGGAGTTGAGAAATTTTCGGCGCTGCAACCGATTATCGATCGTTACATGCGAATCGCTGACGTGTCGGAGTCGGTATACCTGTTCGGGCAGGACGACTGGCGGCCGCCACGACATCCAAACATCAGGCTGATAACTCTCAATCAGGATTTTCGCCTGGCACGCGAGTTGTTTGTCATCACTCACTCTTCTTCGCTGAGCTGCGCGCTGGTGGCCTTCGACGAGACTGGTGTTGAGTGTTTGCCCGAGCAGACGAGGTACTGGGCAATGAAGACGAGTAATTCGAATCTTGTTGGCGGTCTCGCGAACGCAGCTGAAGGCGTGATCGACTGGTGTCTCGCCGCGTAGTTCAAACAGTCTTCGATTCCGCGACAGGCCGTTCAACAAGCAGGGGCATCGCCCTGCTTCGATCCGCTCCCGCCGGAGTTTTCGCTGCTTCAACCTTCGACGTCAATACGCGCCGGATTTTTTTCGGTAGCAGCCTCGCGGCGATCAGTGCGGTCGCGCCGATCAGCTCCACTACGTCTCCTCCACCGCGCCAGTGTTCTCGTACGACACGAGGCTCAGTAACACTCATCAACCGCAAGAGCGTCAACGCGATGAGGTAAGCGTCATCTACCTGGCCAATGAAAGGCAGCATGTCAGGAATGAAATCGAGCGGCACAAACGCGTAGACGATCGCGCCGCCAACCAGCAGTCTCTCCTTCGCCGGCACTCTTGGATCAACCATCAAGCGTGCGGAAAGTAAAAGAAGATTTGGAATGACGAGCAACAGGTTCGTCATCCGGCTCCGGAGATTTGATCGCGACATGCTTCCTCCTTTCCACAGATTACACAGATTTGCATGAATCTGCCATAATCTGCGTCCGTCTGTGTAATCTGTGGATCTATGGACATCCTCGATCGCATTCGCCAACGCGCCGCGTCAAGGCCGCAACACATCGTCCTGCCTGAAGGAAACGATCCGCGCACGGTTGTTGCCGCGGCCGAAGCGACGAGCCAGCGCATTGCGCGAATTACTTTACTCGGTGACGAAGAAACCATACGCACAGTGGCCAGAGACAAGCGTTTGGATCTGGGTGGGGTAGCGATTGTGGACCACCGGCGTGCTTCTGATTTTGACAAGATGGTCGCGCTCTTTCACGACTTGAGAAGAGCGAAAGGTTTAATGGCCGACGAAGCGCGCACGCTCGTGTCTGATCCTTTGTACTACGGCAACCTGATGGTCCGATCGGGACTGGCGGACGGCTCGGTAGCCGGCGCCACAAACACCACGACCCACACCGTTCGTGCCGCATTGCACTGCATCGGAGTCAAATCCGGATTCAAGCTCGTGTCGAGTTTCTTTTTAATGGCGTTGCGCAACAAGGAATTCGGACACGATGGCGCGCTCATCTACGCCGACTGCGGCGTCGTGATTGAACCGAGTGCGGTAGAGCTTGCTGAGATCGCGTTGGCGGCGGCCGATTCGTGCAGGGCATTGCTTGGCGCCGAGCCTCGCATTGCGCTGTTATCTTTTTCGACGAAGGGAAGCGCGCAACATCGATTGATCGATAAGGTTGTTGAAGCGACGCGAACTGTGAAGGCACGCGCGCCGGAGCTACTGGTGGATGGGGAACTCCAGGGGGATGCGGCGTTGATTCCCGGAGTCGCTCAGTCGAAAGCGCCGGGTTCGCCAGTTGCAGGCCGCGCAAACGTGCTGATCTTTCCCGATCTGCAATCCGGAAATATTGCGTACAAGTTAACTGAAAGACTGGCCGGCGCCACCGCTATCGGACCCATTCTTCAAGGCCTGGACAAGCCCGCAAACGATCTATCGCGGGGCTGCACGGCGCGCGACATCGTCGACGCCGTCGCCATCACCGCGGTCCAGTCCCAGGCGCGAAAGACATAAACTAGCGGGCAACGCAGGATTCTGCGTGGCATCCAACAGCCAATTTCCTAAATGTTTCTGCTTAGACATACAACTGGGCTTTTGTTCCTGGCTGCATTCTTAGGAATCGCCGCCGCGCAGGAACCCTCCAAACCGCAACCCTCTCCATCTCCAACTGAAAAAGAACAGGACAAAGTAAAAGTTTTCACGGAAGAAGTGCGGCTACCGGTTGTCGCGCTGGACGCTTATGGACACTACGATCCGACACTCGAGCTTGACGACATTCTCGTGCTCGAAGACGGCGTCGCTCAGCAACTCAGAAGCGTGCGACACGTGCCCGCCAACGTTCTGTTCGTGCTCGATACTGGTGGTGAGTCAAGCGGACTCGGAGGCATGTCGAAGAGTACGAGTCTTACGCGCCAGGTCGCTTCACAGTTAGTGAGCAAGCTTCAGGAAGGCGCGTCAATCGCAGTAATGCAATCGGGGAACTCGGCTGAGATGGTGCAGCCATGGACCACAGACAAGTCCGCGGTCCTTCGCACGCTTAAGAACAAGCTCATCTCGACCAAGCGATCGCGAATCTCCGAAGCGATTGCGAATGCGGGCGTGCAACTGAAAGATCGTCCCGAGGGAAGCCGTCACGTCGTGCTGATCACCGACGGCGTTGACACACCGGGCGGCAAGGTTGACCGCTCTGATGCGATGCGCAAACTGATCGCCGCGAGGGCTACGGTGCACATCATCAGCTACACGGAGTTTGTCAAACAGAAAGGCGACCAGCCGTCTTCGATCGTCGCTGGTCCACGTCCACCGAGCTCGGATCCGATCAGGGCCACGGATCCCACTCTTCCTCCGGGAACAACGCGATCGCCTTCTTACAGCGTACGCATCACTTTCGATCCCGCCATGAAACGGCGGCGCAAAGCCTATGAAGCGGAAGTGACGAAGAGCCAGCAGGCTTTGAAGAATGTCGCCGAAGAAACGGGTGGCAGAATTCTACTGCCGGTTAACAGTCAGGAAATGCTTGCTCAGGCTAACGAAGTCGCCCGCGCGATTGGCGCTGAATACGTTGTCACCTATCGTCCGAAGCGCCCGCTTGCCGAAGCCAGCCCCGGCGAATATCGCCGCATCGACGTGGCTTCACGCAGAGTTGGATTAAGCTTACAGTCACGCAAGGGCTACGTCGTACCAACCGTTCAGAACTGAGCCACAAAAAGGCACAAAAAGCACAAGAACACTTTCTATTCGTTTGTGTTCTTTGTGCTTCTTTGTGGCGGGAATTACCTAGTGGCGAGTTCGAGCTGCGAGTCGAGGTCCTGCACAATCTGGCGCACGTCAAATTGATCGTGCTTCGGCATCAGCGACTGCCGGTGCAGTACTTCCCAATCTTCCTTCGGCACTCGATGAAAGGCCTCAACCACTTTCGGATCGAATTGTCTGCCGGCCCAATCGTCAAGCTCCTGCGCCGCCGCTTCATACGGCTTGCCGCGACGATACACGCGGTCGCTTGTGATGGCGTCGAAGGCATCAGCCACCGAAAAGATGCGCGCATTGATGTCAATCGCTTCCCCGCGCAGCCCAAGCGGGTAACCGGTTCCATCCCATTTCTCATGATGCTGCGCGACCACGCGTGAAGCGCCTTGCAGGAATTCGATCCCGCGAAGGATCTGTTGCCCATGCAGCGGATGTTCGCGCATGCGCACCCACTCTTCTTCAGTCAGCTTCGCAGGCTTGCGCAGAATCGAATCCGGTACTCCGATCTTGCCGATGTCGTGGAGCAGTGAGCCAAACTCCAACGCCTTCATCTCTTCGCTATTCAATCCATACTCACGTCCGAGCCGTAGACTGTAAGTGACGACCCGTTCTGAGTGTCCGTGTGTTTCCGAGTCTCTTGTTTCGAGTGCAGCAGTCAGTGCTTTGAGTGTGGAGCGATACGCGCCTTCCAAAGAGTTCAAAGCACGATCGAGTTCGGCGGTTCGCTGTTCGACTAACTCTTCGAGGTGGTTTTCGTAACGCTGCTTGGCGACCACGAGATCGTAGTGTTCGAGTGCGCGTTTGACAACCGCTTCCACCTGTCGCAGATCGAAGGGCTTCATCAGGTAATCGAACGCGCCGAGACGCAAAGCGCCGATCGCGCTCTCGACCGTCTGCATGCCACTGATCATTACGACTACAGTGTCGGGCGACAGTTCCTTTACGTGTGGAATCATTTCGAGTCCACTCATCCCGGGCATGGTGATGTCGCTGATGACTAACTGGAATTCGCCTTCGCGCAAACGTGCGAGCGCGTCCTCTGCCGAACCCGCCTTGAGGCAGTTGTAATCTTCACTGAGCAGGTCCGCCAGAATTTCGGTTATTTCGATTTCGTCATCAACAATCAGAATGCGGGGCGACACAATTGTCGGCATTTGGTCTCTCCTGAAACTGGGCAGGACAATGCGGCTGGAAAAGATAGTAGAACTTAGAAAGCTGGTGAGGGCGGAGGTTTAGGGACAGATACGCCGCAGCCAATACCTGGCTCAGGCATTCTAGCTGTTTTGGACCACTCGTGGCAAACATGTTTTTACGCGCAGGGTAAGTTGCTGCTACACAGCAGTTTAGACGTAAGGACGCTCAAGGACAATTAAATAGGCCAACGATGTTGCGCTCAATGGGAAAGGGCCTTATGATGTGCATCCTTCAAGCCGGAGTGGCGAAATTGGTATACGCACCAGACTCAAAATCTGGCGAGGTTCACTCCTCATGTCGGTTCGAGTCCGACCTCCGGCACCAACGCTAAATCTCTGATTCTCAATGGCAGAAGCAAGCATGTTTGAATGGACGGCGCAAAACTGTCCGATCTGCGAAAGGCCCCCATCGAAGTTCCTCGGTCGCCGAGGCGGCTCGGCTCATCGCCAAAACCACGGCGTCGAGTGTCAGGTTTGGAAATGTGGACGCTGTGAACTGATCTTCCCCAACCCAATGCCGAAGCCTGTCGGCGGCCTTGAACAACTGTACGCAGTTTCTCCCGACGAGTATTTCAGACATCACGACTCGAATGCGAAGGATGAATATGCGTTGATGTTGATG
>JBKPJS010000462.1:0-10944 GCA_046730815.1 Acidobacteriota bacterium | reverse complement strand
GGCTTTATGGCGAGAGCCCTGAGGGCGGGTCTGAAGCAATCTGTCACAACGCCGTGGTTGAAGATCTCGCTTTGCCGGGCCAGATCGTGATCGGCACTGACTCACACACGTGCATGGCCGGCGTGCTCGGTTGCTTCGCGTTTGGTGTCGGCTCTACTGACATGGCCAACGCGTGGTACACGAAAGACATTCGCATTCGCGTGCCCGAGACCGTGCGCTACGTGCTGAAGGGAAAGAAACGCGCTGATGTCGCTGCGAAGGACGTGATGCTTCACATCCTTGCTTCGGAGTACATGAAGACCAGCAAAGGCATCGGGAAAGTCCTCGAGTTTGCCGGTGAAGATTTGAAGAACTGGCCGATGGACGAACGCGCGACGTTGACGAACATGGCAGTCGAGGCGGGCGGCACGACCGGAATAATCGAGCCGGATGAAGTGACGCTCGAATACATCGTGCGCACACGCGGACTCAACGCGGACGAAGTGCGCAAAGGTTTCACTTACAGCGACCCGGACGCAGAGTATGCGGCTGTTTTCGAGATCAATCTGGACGAAATTGGCCCGATGGTCGCAACGCCCGGCGATCCGCGAAACGGCATCCCGATTGATGATCTGGATGGAGAGGTTCGCATCGACGCTGCTTACGGCGGCTCATGCACAGGTGGCAAGATGGCCGACATGGATATGTATGCCCAGGTGCTGGAAAACGCGCTGGCGCACGGGAAGCGCGTTGCGAACGGAGTGCACCTGTACATTCAGTTTGGATCGCAGAAGATCAAGCAGTACGCGCGGCAGCGTGGCTACATCGATATCTTCGAACGTGCCGGCGCGGAGTTGATCGATCCGTCCTGCGGGGCTTGCATCAACGCCGGCCCGGGCGCCTCGCCCTCGGCGGAAACAGTTACGGTCAGTGCGCAAAATCGAAACTTTCCCGGCCGCAGCGGCCCCGGCAAACTCTACCTCGCCTCACCCTACGTAGTCGCCGCCTCGGCGATCGCGGGGAAGATCGTTGACCCAAAAGAGTTTCTTTAACCACAGATTACATAGATTGCGGCGATTTTCTGTGTAATCTGTGGATGGTTTCCTGAAACTTTTCAACCCTCGGCTTCACTAACCCAGCAGGACATGATGAAACGGCTGACGGTCGATGAACTAAATCTGGATGCTCAGCCTGGCGCCTTCGCGGGAACTCTGATGAATAGTTCAGCAGACCTGGTTACTCGCGTGTGCCACGGCGACGCCGACGCCTTTCGTCTGATCTTTGAAAGATATTCGCGGCCCGTCATCAGTTTCATCTACGACATGGTTAACGATCGCGCCCTCGCCGAAGAGCTGACGCAGGAGACTTTCGTCCGCGCTTTCCGTGCGATTCGGACGATGCGCGCCGAGACGAAACTTTCCACGTGGCTGTTTGGCATCGCCAGGAACGTGGCCCGCGAGTCACTCCGCGCACGCGCACGCGCGGGCAGTCACGTGGATCTTGCTGATAAGTCGGTGATGGATTTGAGCGATAACAAACCGGTGCCAGTCGAAGGGTTGCTCAGCAAGGAGTTGAACGAACTCATTCGCCGCTCGCTCGCTGCGCTTGACGAAGATAAGCGGCTGGTGTTCACGCTCAAGGTGCTGCACCAGTGCAGCTACGAAGAGATTGCGCTAATCACTGGTTTCTCGCTGGCAAAGTTAAAGATTGATTTGCACCGTGCGCGCGCGGAGATGAGAAAGAGGATCAGTCCATACGCTGGAGTTGGTTATGAAGTGTGAAGTTTGTTCAGAGCTTTTGGAAGAATACCTGGACGGGGAGCTTGCGACTGAAGATCGCGAGCAGGTCGGCGCGCATTTGATCACGTGCGCTGATTGCTCCGCCGGCTTTGCAGCGCTCACCGCGGAACAGGAACTATTCGCCCAATACGATCGCGAAATCGAAGTGCCGCCGTTTATGTGGACGAGAGTGGCTGCACATACCGTCTCCGAGACTAATGCCGCAAAACCCAGTTGGTCGCTTGCAAGCGTGATCGCGATGTTGTTGCTGGCCACTGCATTTGGAATCGTCTACTTGCTATCAAGTCATAAGGCTCCAGAGCAGAAGATCGCAATATGGCCATCCCAAGTTCCAAATTCGGTTTCCCAATCCGTGCAATCCGCGGTTCCTAAACGTGAAGTGATCGCGTCGCGAAAGAAACCAGGATTGCGAGTTAAATCACCAATCGTTCACGCGCCAATTGATCAGTCTGACGTGCTCTCTTCAGATCTCGGCTATCTCGACCTTGACGAGCAAGACACAGCCAAGCACATCGAACAAACAGAGAACCTGCTGCGCTCGATACGCAACTTACCGGTCTCTGACACGGAAGAAGAAATCGACATGACGTACGACAAAGCACTTTCGCGTCGCTTGCTGAACGAAAACGTCGTCTTGCGTCGCGATGCTGAGATGAAAGCAAAGTTCCCAACCAAGACGCTCCTCGCCGATTTGGAACCGTTCCTGATCGATATTGCAAACCTGCCTGATCGTGCGCGGCCGGAAGACGTGCGCGTGATCAAGGAGCGCGTGCAAAAAACCGAAATCGTCGCCGCGCTTTTGGATTACCAGGACCGGGGCACAAATAATCGTTAATGAGAATAGAGGCTAAACAAATGTTGCAGAACCTTACATCGAAAATCTCTCTTTTACTTGTCGTCGTCCTAATGGCCAGCGCCGCTCTGGGCCAACAGCGACCTGGTTCCGCTTCGACCAGGCAATCCGGGAACGATGCTATCACTGTGTTTCGCAGTGCGCGTGACCTCATCACTGATGGCGAGTGGGCCAAGGCGCAGGAAAAGTTCAACGAGTACGTCACTTCATATCCGAATGAGAAGAACATCGATGCAGCGCTTTATTGGCTCGCTTACTCGCAACAAAAGTTAGCAAAGTATGACCAGTGTCGCTCGACGATCGATCGTCTGCTCGAGAAATATCCCCACTCAAGCTGGCGAGAAGATGCTCGCGTTTTACTCGCGCAAGTGCCCGGCAATTATGGGGTGAGTTATGTGGACGTGACTCCTGCTATAGCAGCAAGCGGTGTCGCCACAGTGACTCCTGTTGAGAGTTCAATCCTCTACGCGCCTGCGGCGCCAATTGCTCCGGTTACCGTGACCCGGGTGCCTGGCCAGCCTATCGGAACAACAACGGTGTGGGGTGTAGATGGAGGATTTAATAACTCCGCCGATGACGACGATCCCTGTGAATTCAAGATCGTAGTGCTTCAGGCTTTGTTTCAAACCGATGTGCAACGCGGAATCATGGCCGCCACTGACTGGCTGAAGCCAGGCTCGACGCAGACTGTCCGCTGCAAAAGTGCAGCGTTGACCTTACTCGGCCGTAACGGCGGCAAAGCAGTCACACCCGTAATTCTTGGTGTGGCGCGGAGTGAACCTGATCTCAAGTTGCGCGCGCGCGCCATCTCTGCGCTGGGCGCAACAAACGATGACACGGTCGTTGATGCGCTGCGCGACTTCGCGTTGAACTCGCAGGAGAACGACATCATCGAGGCGTCAGTCTACGCCTTGAGCAGGCATACGGGTGATCGGGCAATCGCGGTGCTCAGTGATATCGCAATCAGCGCGAAGACCCCGACGCAGCGAAAGTTTGCGATTTCGAGCATTGCGAGCCGGCCTGGTGAACCTGCGGTTGACGCTCTGTTCCGCATCTACGACGCAGACCAGAGCATCGAGATTCGCAGGGCTGTGATTTCCGGATTTGCGAATCGCAAAAGCGAACGGGCGGGTAACAAGCTGCTCGAGATCGCGCGCGGTTCAGACAACATCGAACTTCGCAAGGCTGCTATCAGCGGTATTTCGCGACGGGGTGGAGACAAAGCGATCGAGTTTCTTCTAAGTCTCTATGACACGGAGAAGAACGAGGAGTTGAAAGATCAGATCATCAACTCACTCGGTTCAGGCAGCAGTTTCTTTCCCGGCACTCCGTTGGCCATAGCCGCCGGGCAGACGACCATTAGCTCGACCAGCAGGATGAACGACCAGCGCGTGATCCGCAAATTGATTGAGATCGCGAGGAGTCCGCAAGCACCGATGGAGCGTCGCAAGCGCGCGATTGGATGGTTGAGTAGGAGCAAAGATCCGGAAGTGCTCAAGTTTCTGGAAGAGCTGTTGAAGTAGAAAGGCAGTTTACAGGAGTACATGATTTTCAGGATTAACATGATCCGAAGAAACATATCGGCGATAGCTATCGTTCTGGTTTTGTGCGGCGTCGTGCTCGGGCAGACGAAGAGCTTTATTCCCGTCGAGGGCGCCAACTTAAAAGCCAAGATCGACAACGCAATCATCACCGGCAAAGCCAATACGCCTGGCGGCCGGTTTTGGGTGGGTTACCAGTTTGAAGTGAGACCGGGTGTCGGAGTCGATTTTGAAATTGTTGACAGTGCCGGAGGTGTTTACATCCAGACGGATGGCCCATCGATGACGTTGGACCCACGCTACGAAACGCGCGAGCTCGGCTTATTCCTGCTCTTTGACACGCAGCGCGATAGTTTCATTCGAGCTGAGGTCTACAATCTTCGTCGCACTCATGAGTTCAGCAACTATCCGGTTTACTGGGCTGGACGGATAAGCAACGAAGAGAGTTTGAACTATCTGAAATCGATCGTCGATTCGCCCGCGCCTGATGTAAACCGGCTTGCGCAACGAGCGACGTACGCAATAGGTTTACACGACGACGCGCGAGTCGATGCGATACTCATTGAAATGATTCGCCGGCCCGTTGCCGAACCGATGCGTTCTCGAGCGATCCATTGGCTCGGAACAACGCCTGAGAGCCAGGCGAAAACCACACTCTTTACAGAGATAGTGCGCAACAATCAGGAAAGTAGTGAGACTCGGCAGTCAGCGGTTTCGGCACTCGCTATGAATCGCTCCGCGGCTACTCTGCCATTGCTCCAGAACCTGTACGAAACGATGCCCACGCGCGAGGTCAAGCGCGGCGCACTCAGCGGCATCGCACGTAATGACAACAGCGACGCCGCTGCCACTTACCTGATTAAAGTTGCCGAATCGGAAAAGGACATGGAACTGCGCAAGAGCGCCATTGCTAACCTCGGCCGCATCGCCGGACAGAAGAGTTTGGGCGCATTGGCCAGCGCTGTCGACGGCGATAGCGAGATCGAGATTCAGAAACAGGCTGTGATTGCGATCGGACGTCGCTCGAAGGATGAAGCGATTCCGATCCTGATTCGCACTGCTCGCAATCATCCGAAGATGGCTGTGCGAAAACTGGCGATTCAAGTGCTCGGTCAAACGGGTGACGAGCGCGCAGTCGCATTCTTTAGAGAACTTTTGAGCAAGGATTAACTTGGAGGTTATGTGATGAGTAGCTCTTTGGAAGTCCCACTTCACAACCTAAACGGTCTAAGGGAAGCGGCTATAACGCTTCTCCGTGAAGTTGAGTCGCTCGCAAGCAAACAGCCTCACACCGATCGCAAACTCGGATTACAGGAAGAGGTCCAGCGATATGAGACAGAGCTCATTCGCCAGGCACTCCAGCGCACTCGCGGCAATCAGCGCCGCGCCGCGCAACTCCTGGGCGTCAAAGTGACGACGCTCAATTGCAAGATCAAGAGACTCGGAATAGCACTAACCACAGATTAACGCAGATTTCTAACGGATCAATGATGCGATCAGAGCAAATACGCGTAAATCTGTGGCTTACTTCATTCGCACTCTGACTTTGTTGCTCGTCTGGCCGTGCAGCGTGACGCTCACAAAGATCGATTGAGCTGCGGGCGTATTGTCCGGCAACCTCACCACCAGTTGCGTTAACGAATCGAAGCCCGGAACTTTTCCGGCGAACTCCACAGTAAGCGGATAAACATTTAGCGCTGCATCTTCAGCTCTCGCGGTTACGGCCGACGCGTTTTCGCCCGGTGACAAATTCATGTTCATGCCAAACAACATGAGCCTCGTACGATGGTCTGAGCTGAAGTTGAAAATGTTCGTGAGAGGAAATGGGTCTCGCACCATGGTCACCGAATCGAGCGCCACGGCGATGTCGGAGTTCTGTTCCGTAATCAGCACCGGTTCACTAAATTGAACTTTAAAGACCGACCCCGATCCTCTTGCCAGGTAATAAAGACTCCCATCCGCCGCGACCTTCAAATCAACAGGCTGCGAAATATTAGTTGCGAACCCTAATGCGGTTCCCGTCGCCGGATCAAACACTCGAATCCAACCGCTACATAGATCCGCGAAGAAGTATTTTCCGACAAAGCTGCTCGGGAACTGCACCGTTGCAGGGTTATAGAAAGCACCACCCGCAATGGCGCATCCGGTGGTTGCATCGAAGCCGTGTCCGTAGAAAAACAGAGGTGAACGAAATGCCGGATTGTTCGTTGGACCTTCGGTGGTAGGCCAGCCATAGTTCGAGCCGGCGATGCCGTCGTTGATCTCCTCCCAAGTGGTCTGCCCAACGTCGTTGATAAACAAACGGCCTGTTCCCGGTTGAAACGCAAACGTGAATGGATTGCGCAGGCCCAACGCCCAGATGGAACGATTGTTTCCGGTGGCGGTATTGAAAAACGGATTGTCAGTTGGAATCGTTTTGTCTGAGTTGATGCGCAACACTTTGCCGAGCATGTTGCTGAGTGTTTGAGCGTTTGACGGCGTGGCATTCTCACCTACCGCGATGTACAACTTTCCGTCGGGTCCAAAATGGATTGCGCCGCCATTGTGATTTGTGGCCGCCGACAGATTGTCGAGCTCCCAGATGATCGTTTCACTGCCCGGCACTACTACATCACCATTCGCAGTGAAGCGACTGACGCGGTTATGCCGTGGTGTTGTCGAGACGGTGTAATAGAGATACAGGAAATTGTTGTTGGCAAAATTCGGATCGAAGGCGATGCCGAGCAACCCTCGTTCACCGGTCGCGTCAACGCTCAACGTGAGAAAAGGCGTCGGGAGCAGTGCGCCATTCTTGATCACCCGCAGGCCGCCTTCCTGAAGACAAACGAAGATACGGCCATCGGGCGCAAGCTCCATTGCGGTTGGGTTTGCGAGTCCGGAGATTTGTGTTTCCGTGAAACCCGCCGGCAGCGTGGCGCCATGAATCGCAGACACAGCGGCCAGTATGAACACGATTACAGCAGCAAAATGTTTGGGCATGTTTGGTAACTCTGGGAGAGGCGAGGAAATAATAGCATATCCACAGATTGCACAGATTAATCTGCGTAATCTGTGGATAGCTCTGCCACAATCTCACGTACAGCTTGCCGCGCTTCTTCAACTTCTTCCGGCTTGAATGAGATTGCGCCGACCACCGCGTGGCCGCCGCCGCCGTAGCGTTCGCAGATCTTCGCGATGTTGTGAGTGCGTGGCTTTGGCGCCCACGGATTCGAGCCCACGGATATCTTTGTCCGTTGCGATCCGCGCGTCAGCGCCACCGAGTAGGTGGTTTCAGGATGCAAGTAATAAGGAATGAACTTGTTGAAGCCTTCGTAACCTTCGTCAATCAAATCAAACTGGACCACACCATTGGAACACGTCGCCTTGCGTCTCACCGCTTCGAGCGTCTCGAGATGTTGATCCAGTATCGGCTGGAAGCGGCGCTGCACTTCCGAACTGGTTGCGACCTCTTCAAGCGACTTAACCGTCAGATCCCGAATAATTCGTTCGATAAACGCATCGTCAGGATCAGCTTCGATAACCTGCATCAACTGTAGCGCCGGCTCTTTCAGCTCCACACACTGCGCCGGTGATTCGTAAAGCGCGCCATCGATGACGTGAGCCCAGTGAACCAGCGATTTGATTGGTTCGGCATTGAATCCAAACCGCTCGTGCGCAACATCGGCAATGAACTCCGTGCACGATTTCCTTGTCGGATCCAAAAACTTCCGGCCGGATTTGTCCGCGTGAAAGTGGGCCTCATCTTCCGGAGTGAGAAAGGCCGACTCGTGATGATCGAACCACCAGGTCAGTTTTTCAGACGCCGCATACTTGAAATCGACAATCGCGTTCTCGTCTGAATCAAACATCGCGAGGTCAAAGAGGTTGCCAGGCCGGTGCAGCAGCCCGGTGTAGTTGACCTCGGCTTCGGGATGGATGCGTTCTTTGTAGAAGCGTGTGAAGGTCGCTGCGGAAGCAACACCGTCAAAGCAGTGACCGTGGTACAGAATACGCAGATTCATTATAAAGAGTGGATCTTTGGCCGCAGATTTACGCGGCCCAACATTAATTCTTACAAGGCACGATCACACTGGCAGTCGCGGAGCCAACTTTTGATGAGATAAACTTATCAACTTCATCTTCGATCAACTCACCATTTACCACCCATGCCTTTTCGACAAGTACGTCGCCTTTAGCGCTCACCTTGTCTGGCTCGAGAAAAATATTCCAGGGCGAACCCCAGTTACGTGTGTCGCCGGTGAGCTGCCGGTAGCCGTAATGCGTAGTGGTCTGCTTGTCTGCCCGAGACTCCGATTCGGTGACGATCGGAAAGGGTGGTCCATTCTCGCCAAAGAAATTGCGAACATCGTCGCGCGAGGCGTATTCGCTGACCCCAATAATCTCAAAACCCTGACTCTTATACTTCTCGTACAACTTCGTCGCGATAGGCGCCTCGTTGCGCCAGTTGCCGCACCACGGCGCAAAGTAAACAACCATGACCAGCTTCTTGCCGGCTATCAGCTTGCGCAGATCTTCCTGCTGGTCGGTCTTGAGATTCGGAAGCGTCCAGTTTTTATAGTTGACGGTCTTCTCCACCAGCGGCGAATACTCGTGACTGGCCTGCGCGCGCGCGGTTGCAGGTGAGATAGCGAGTGCAAGAATCGAGAGGAACAATAGCTTCTTCATGGTACTACTCCGTTTACTGTTTAATTCGCGGCGCTGGCAGTTGCGGGCGTCTCCGCGAGCAACGGCTTGACCGCGGCTTCCCAACCGGCTTTGTCGCGGGCACCGATAATCTTTTGCCGAATCCGCCCTTGTCGATCGATCAGGTAAGTTGTCGGCAGCGCTGACTGTTGAAATTTCAGCCTGGCATCGCCGCTGCCGAGCAACACCTGGTATTCAAACTTCGCCACTTCCTGCTGGTACGCGTTCACACCGTCGATCGTGTCGTCGAGAGAAGCGCCGACAATCTTCAACCCTTGCGCCTGGAGCTCGTGCTGCAATGCGTTCAGTGCCGGGATCTCTTCGCGACAGGGAATGCAGTAAGTGGCCCAGAAATTCAGCAGCACCACCTGGCCCTGAAGCTCCTTCAGTCGAAACGGTTGGCCGGCGAGTGTTTGAAACTCCACGTCGGGTACGACTTCAAAATTTGTGGTTGCCGCAGTGCCTGCCGGCGCCGGTGGTTTTTCGTTTAGCTTCAACGCGCCTTCGAAGTTTGGAATCCAGGCCATGAATTTTGAACTCGCCAGCAACGTCGATTGTCCGCTCATGACGAGCACGCCAACGACAATCAGCACGATGCCTGAAACGACCTCGACCTTGTGCAAATGTTTGCGGAAGTTTTTATAGAAGCTAAGAAACTGATTGATACCCAGGCCGGTTAGTAAAAATGGCACAGCCAGGCCGGCGGAGTAAAACGCGGAAAGCACCAGACCGCTGCGCCAGCCACCACTCGTGGCGGCGAGACCGATGATGCCCCCGAGTATTGGGCCAATGCATGGTGTCCAGCCTGCGGCGAAAGCTATCCCGAGCGCTGCGGATCCAAACATTCCGCGCGGCTTGTCGTCAGAAAAGAAGCGTGTGTCTTTATAGAGTGCAGAGATCTTTAGTAGACCGATTAGTTGTAAACCAAAAGCAATAATTACGAGGCCGCCGATGATACGGACCCAGGGATTGCTGGTGATTGCGGCACCTACAAGTCCGGCAGTTGTACCGAGAATCAGGAAGATGACTGATAAGCCGGCATTGAAAGCCAGCGAGTTAAGAATTACGGCGCGGCGACTGCTCGTTCCTTCCTTTAGTCGATCGATGCTGACGCCGGAAATCAGTGAGATATAGCCCGGCACGAGCGGTAATACGCACGGCGAGAGGAACGAGAGTATTCCCGCCGCGAAAGAAATCGCGATACGAAATAATGTAATGCCTTGATCGTCCATCGTTTATTTAAGTCGCAGAGGAACGCGGATAAACTCAGATTCGCGTTTTTCCGCGTTTATCTGCGGTTCATTCTTCAATTAGCTTCTTAATTAATTCACCCAGTTTTTCGATCTCTTCTTCACTCGCCCCCGCGGAGATGTAGCGCACCACGCCCTTGCGATCGATCAAAAACGAAGTAGGAATCGAAAATACTCCATAGTTGAATTCATTCGTGTTTGAGTCGGAAACCACGAACCCATACGGCAGGCGATTCCGCTTCTTGAATTCGCGGAGGTAAACCAACTCTTCGCCGGGCGTCATTGGTTTTTGATCTCCGTGTCCATAGTACTTGGTCACGCCCAGAATCACGAGTCCCTTGCTCTTGAATGTGTTGTGCCACCGGGCCAGATTCGGAAGCGTGTAGCGGCATGGACCACACCACGGCGCCCAAAAATCAAGCAATACAACCTGACCGCGAAGATCCGCCAGCTTTACCGGCTCCTGCTCGATCCATTGATTGCCTTCAATCTCAGGCAACGCGGTTTTCGCCGCCAAACCAGCATCGAAGAGTTGATCCACCTTCAGCGACGGATCGAGACTCAGCAACCGCAGCGTGGCTTGCCTGTAGAGTTTCGCTGAGGGTAGTTGTACCGATAGGCGTCGCAAGTCTGCCCACGTGCCACGAGCCAGATCTTTCTGATTGGATTTCAAGTACGCGTCCGACAAGAGCACGCCCGACTTCAACAACATCTCGTCGCGCTGAAAGACCTGTGCCTTATTTGTCTCGACAAATGACTTCGCGGCCGCGAGCATCTGCTTCGCGTGTGCAGTCATGGAGGCGTAGTCGCTTGCACGCTGGTAGGCGTCGGTTATGAGC
>JBKPJS010000461.1:0-6629 GCA_046730815.1 Acidobacteriota bacterium | reverse complement strand
ACGCGCGCTTTGGCGAAGGCTTCGGGCACTTTGTAGTTTGGCAACCAACCGCGATAACGAATGCCTGCTTGCTTAAGAGCTGCGATTGCATCCTCCGGGTAGCGAACGCCGTACACTTCCGCATTCAATTGCAGATCTTTCACGGGTTGAATGAGGAATTCCTGCAACTCGGCGGAGCGCTCGTCATCACCCCAGTTACCGATCCATACCAAGTCCAGCGTGCTTGAGATTTGTGGTAGCGGATGAAACACGCGCACGTCAGCAGCCTCGTGCCAGGTCCATGCTCGCCTGGACCAACCGTTGCGCAGGTACTTGTCTGTAAGGACTTGCCCGTAAGCGAGCACACCGTCGTAGTCTTTTAAGCTGAACGGAAGACTCTCGTGTCCGGCAACACGATGATGCGTATCGTGAAAGAGCAGGAGAAAGTCTCCTTTGACGCGGCGATACTCACCGATGCGTTCGATTAGCTCGGTCTCGTTCCATTCATGAACGATCACGAGGTGGGCGCCGCTGAGCACCTGATCGAGGTCTAACTGATCGAGGTTGTAGCGTGTGCTGGAGAGGTGCGGATACGCGTTGTGAAAATCGAGCAACGGTGCGTGGCCGTGCTCCGCGATCAAATTCTGAACACTCCACGAATTACAAGGCTCGTAGATCTGAACTTCATGTCCTCGCGCCAAAAGCTCTGAAGCAATGCCACGAAGAAAATGAGCGTTGCCGTGGTTCCAGTCGGAGATTAGCGATTGATAGAAGAGCACTATGCGCATTGGGCGAATCTCTCCTGCTTCTTTGAATCGACCAATAGCTCCGAATAGACGGCAAAATAGTTCTGCGCCATGCGTGCGCTCGTGAACTCGAGTGCTCGTTCGCGGGCGCGTTGGGCCATGTCGCGCCGGTGCTGCTCATCTTTGATTAGCTGTAGCAGCGCAGCTTTCAACTCCTGGCTATCGTTCGGATCGACGAAGACGGCCGCATCGCGCCAGATTTCTCGCAGTGAGTCGATGTCGCCCAACACCAAAGCACAACCGGATAGCGCGGCCTCCAGTGGCGTATAACCAAACGGTTCATAGAGTGCGGGAAGCGCGTACACTGGCGCCGCTGCAAACCACGATCGAAGCTCCGACTCCGGCAGTGAACCCAACCATTTACATCGTTTTGCAAAAGAATCGCTTTGCCCGAGTTGCTGCGGATGCTGACAATCACCAGCGACAAAAACGGGCCAGGGTAATTCGGGCGCAATCTCTGCCACACGATCGATGTTTTTTGCCTGGTCCCACAAACGTCCAGCAGACAAGACAAACTTCCGCTTCGCTCCCGGTTTAAAGTCTTCAGGATTGCGACCGTTTGAGATCACGCGGGCGTTCTCGATCGATCCGTAATGAGTATTCAACGCGTGCAGCATTGCCGCACTCGGTGTGACGACGAGGTCTGCTGCCAACAAGCCGTCTGTCACTTCATCTTTGTAGCGCTGCCATTCCGGCGGAGGCGTGTCGTCGCGCACTGCCTGCCACCAGGAGAAAACGCACGAGTGTCCGACAACCAGTGTCGGGTTGTTCCAGGGGAGTTTTGCGTGCGCGTAACCGTTGAGATGAATTATGTCTGGCCGGAGACGATTCTCCAGGTGCAACAGCCAATCGCCGCCGCGCTTAACGTCCGGCCAGCAGTCGGGCATCCATTCGAGTTTGTAATCGCTCTTGAAGAGATTGAGATTGGGAATGCTCTGAGCGTCTTTACGTTGAGCGGAGGTTAAGCCGGGGCCCATCGTTGCTAGCAAAACTTCGACATCGTAAGTTTGTAAGGAACGCGCCAACTCGAGCGCATAGGTCCACACACCGCCCACGGTGTCGGCGGTCATGAGAATACGGGATGGTTTTTGATTAATCCCAGGCATCTGTTTGTAAACAATATTTCTCACGCAAAGGCGCAAAAGGCGCTAAGCAATCCAGAGTTCAAATTCTCTCTTTGCGTCTTTCTTAACGGCTTTGCGCCTTTGCGTGAAACCTCCCGTAAATCCTGTCAACAATCTCAGCTATCTCTATGAATCTCTCGGCGGCCGGATCGAAACCTCCGTCTGACGCGAGTTGTTTGATCCACTCAATCGCTACCAGCCCGCCCCACTGCCATTTCGAATCCTCCGGACTGCTCAGCGTCTCGGTTCGCGTGCCGTGGAAGCGTTCGGCTACGAAGTCATAAAAAGAACCATTAACGTTGCGCAGCGCTGCGCCACCCTCGGTGCCGTAGAAAGCGATTTCGATATCTGCATCGCGGCCGATGTTCAGGTTCCAACAACAACTCAGATTGATTACTGTGTCATTCGCAGTCTCGATAGTGGCGACTGCGTAGTCTTCAATCTCCTGGCTGCCTTTGTTCATCAACTTTCCACTCGCGAATAAGGAGCTTTGCACTTGAGCGATATGCGGAAAACCGAGCGGTTGCAACGCCAGACCGATCAGATGTGGTCCAAGGTCCAACACACACCCGCCGCCGGAAAGCGAGTAGTCGTAGAACCATCTTTTGTTAGGCCCATAACCATTATGAAACTTCGCATCAACCGCAAATATTTTTCCGAGCGCGCCACTCTCCACGAGTCTGCTAACCGCTCGCATTGCCGGTATCGCACTGTAAGACAGGTCAACTCCGAGCAGGCAGTCTGCGTTGCGAGCCGCCTCGACAATTCTTCGCGTTTCAAAAGCGTTCCGGCCGAGAGGCTTCTGGCAGAACACGGATATTCCCTGCTCGAGCGCCGCAATCGCTTGCTCCGCGTGAAATCTATTAGGCGTGGCAATCACAACTCCGTCGAGATCGTGACGAAGCAGTTCGTCGAAAGAAGAGAAGAGAACTGCGTCCGGTGAAAGCTTTAGCGCTTCCTCGGCCGCGCCTGCCTGCGCGTCGTGAACTGCCCCGATTTCTGCAACGCCTGCTTCCACCACCGACGCCAGACGATTTCGCCCAATCCAACCGAGTCCAACAAACCCCAACCGCGGTTGGTCCGGAGCTGTATCGATTTTCTTCGCCAGACTGCTCATAAAATAATCAACGCTTTGATAAAGCCTTCGGGAGAACTCTCAATCGTTTCAAACGCTTGTGTCAGTTCCTCGAGCTTGAACGTGTGCGTGTAAAGCGGCTGAGGATCGATCAGACCGTTTTGCACCGCCGCAATTGCTTCGCGTATTCCTTCGACATACACCAGCGGATCTCGTTCGTGCGCGTTTATGACGTCGAGTCCACGCCAGTTCCAAAGCTGCATGTTTACCTGTCGCGGCCCATCCTGGTGATAACCGGCGATCACGAGGCGCCCTCGCTCCCTCGTAAGCTCTGTTGCGAGATCCAACGACTGCTGCGTGCCGACCGCTTCAATGACGCACTCGCAACCTCCGCCCTGCGTGAATTCTCTAACCCTTTGCAAAGTTCGATCGTCGATCTCGATAGTAGCCGCCGCGCTAAACTTTTCGGCTAACTTTAACGAGGAACGTCTACGCGAAAGGGCCAACACTCGTGCTCCCGCGTTCGCAGCCAGTTGCGTCAGCAGCGTGCCGAGAAACCCGATACCTACGATCGCCACGGTTTGACCGGGCTGGACCATGGCGCGCTTGAATATGTTGATAGCGCAACCAAGTGGCTCGCCCGGAAATGGCGAGGCGTCTAATGAAGTAGGTAGGTGGACTACTTCGGAGACACGTGAGAAGTCGTACTCCGCGAACGCATGCGACGACAGCACCGCCACCCGATCACCGCGCACAAACTCCGTAACGCCAGAACCCATGGCATCAACATGCCCCCATGCCTCATGACCCGGCGCGCCGGGCTCTAACGGATATTCGAACCACGGCTTTCCTTCCCAAACCGGAACGTTCGAAGCGCAGACGCCGCATCCTTCTATTCGCACACGTACTTCGTCTGCCGCAGGTTCGCGGAATTCAATTTCACGCACAGCGATTTCACGCGGTGTGGAAATGACTGCCGCACGCCCCGCGACGACGCGAGGCGCCGGCGATGTTTTCACTTCTACTATTGACTGCACTGCAAGTTGCTCAGAGGAATTTCTCCCGCAAAGGCTCAAAGGCGGAAAGGAAAATCTCAGATTTCTTCTTTGCGCCTCTGCGCGAGAAAACTCCTATCCAACCTTTGCCGCTGCGACCCGGCCGGCACTCGCGAATTGGGTTACGCCCACTGGATCTCCGGCACAGTGTGCTCTTTCATTGAGGAGCCATTCGTACAAACGTCTCACTCCTTCAGTAACTCCCACTCGAGGTGTCCAGCCAGTTAACCCGCTGAATTTACCTGTATCGGTTACGTAGTAGCGCTGGTCAGCCGCTCGCCAATCTTCGAAACAGATTGAAAGATCACCGCCGTTAAGTTCTGCGAGTAGATCGAGCAGCTCGAGCAAGCTGATGCTGTTAGCTGGTCCACCGCCGATGTTGTAAGCGTTACCCGAGAGCTTTTTCATGTGCTGCTGGGCCAGTAGAAACGCATCCACGAGATCGTCGATAAACAGAATGTCGCGCACCTGCTTGCCGTCGCCATAAATCGTGATTGGCTCGCCGCTGATCGATCGGATGACGAAGTGTGCCACCCACCCTTGATCTTCATTGCCGTGCTGGTGCGGCCCGTAAATACAACTCATGCGAAAGACAAGCGCAGGAATTCGAAACGTGCGCGCGTAGTCGACAACGTATTGATCGGCGGCGCCTTTCGAGCAGCCGTAAGGGCTGTGAAAATCGAGCGGCCTGTTCTCCGCAATTCCACGCTCCCGAATTAACGAATCGACCGGCGCATAACGAGTCTGTTGCTTAGTGAAATCAACATCGGCGAGATTGCCGTAGACCTTATTCGTCGAAGTAAAAACGAGAGGAGGCGGATTTTCTGTGGTACGGATCGCTTCGAGCAGGTTCAGTGTGCCACCTGCATTAATCTCAAAGTCCTCTCTTGGATCGACCAGACTCGAGGTCACCGCCACCTGAGCAGCAAAGTGGAACACCTGTGATGCATCCTTTACCGCCTGCTTAACGATTGAAAAATTTCGGACGTCGGGTACATCTATATCGACAAGATCGCCGTGAGTTTCGATCAGCCAGCGAAGATTTCTTTCAACGCCGATGCGTGACAGATTGTCCAGTAAACGAACCCGGTGTCCCGCGGAGAGAAGGCGGTGCGCAAGGTTCGAACCGACGAAACCCGCCCCGCCGGTGATTAGAATTGTTTTTGATTTCCCGTTTTTGTGAGTTGGCGTGTGAGTTATTGCATTTAAGTTCTTGCCATGGCCGTTGCCATTTGCCGCACTAAATTTTCCCCTTGTCATGAGTGAAGCCCCCTTGTTAATAACTCTGGGCGATGGACTTCTTCGAACGTGCTGAATGAGTCCCCGGGTCGAGGAAAGTACATGTGGACAATCGTGATATCGGTACGGCAGCGTACCTGTATTCGATAAAAGTAAATACCGTGAAGAATTTGTTAGGAAGTTACGGAACGAGACTTGACTTCGGCTTGTTGTGCCGTGATGATTCCGTAGCAGCTACATGCCTTACCCTCGAGAGCTTTACTATTTAGAATTCTTATTCGTCCACGAACAGATTGAATAACGCCGCTGTCCTGCAACTGATTTGAGGCCTCGGTGACGGTTGCACGGCGCGTTCCGAGCAGGCGCGCGAGTAATTCCTGGGTAATGCGCAACTCCGCAGTCTTCATACGGTCGTCGATCATCAGCAGTAGGCGCGCTAATCGTGCTTGTGGCGTGTGATAACGATGACAAGCGGCGAGTTGAGCACTCTGCGCAAGTAGAGCATTTGCGTAAGTGAGCATCAACTCACGCATACGGCTGCTTCGTTTTGCTTCTTTCCTGAGAACTGCTGCGGGAAGACGCAGCGCTTTACCTTCCATGAGTATCAGCGCTTGGCTGTTGGAATGCCTTGCGCCCATGAGAATTGGCGCTCCGACCATTCCTTCGTTGCCAATCAAACCGACTTCCACTGCCGCTTTGGATTCAACTGAGCTAATCAAAACCACTATGCAATCGAGTGGAAAGTAAACGAAGTGCATCTCTTCGCCGCTTTCGTGCACAGTCTCTTTGGCGAAGAGCGTGAGGATTTCCAATTGCGGAATGAGCCGCGATCGATCGCGTTCGGGCAGCGTCGCTAACAACCGATTCTCCTGCCAACGATTTTCGTCGCTTTCGCGCACCACTCCTCCGGCAGAACAACACCCAGACTCGGAGGTGGTAATGTACGCTTGCAACTATGTACGTTCGGTTCGCTCGCGTACCTTGCGAAGAATTCAAGACATTCGAAACGATTAACGCTAAGTTGATCTTGATCATTGATGATGATGACTGACGCTGACGGAACTCAATGGGTGAACGCAATGCGGCGCGGCGATTTTGCCGCGGCATGGAATATCAGTGACGAACAGCTACTCACTCGCGAGGCTCAGGAACACACAAAGCTTCCACGCCACTTTCAAAACATTTGGGATGGCAGCTCGCTCGGTTGGAAGCGAGTGTTGGTGCGTTGCTATCACGGCCTCGGCGATACGATTCAGTTCATCAGATATGCCGCGCTACTGAAGGAAATAGCAGCAGAAGTAATTGTTTGGGCACAACCTTCTTTGCTCCCCTTACTGCGAACCGTTAAAGG
>JBKPJS010000460.1:0-2513 GCA_046730815.1 Acidobacteriota bacterium | reverse complement strand
CCAAATCGCGCAACCACTTCTCGCAACTGTGAGATGCGTTGGTTCTTCAACAACACCCGAAGGAAGCTGGCCGTTGTTTCTCTGACACGAGTGCGAGAGATCAACTCTTCCAGAACTGTGCGTTTTTGATCGTAAGCGACGGTGGGATTCGCGAAGACTTCTTTCAACTGCGGATTGGCCTCGATCATCGAAGCCCACTGTTCCAATTCGTTCTGGACCTCTCGCTCTTCACGTCGTTCGATGGCCACATCGGCGAGGGCCGTAGCGTAGCGGCGCGCAACCGTCTGCAAACTCAAACCGTGGTCCTCCTCAATTCCCCTATGTTCTCCTTAATCAAAAGCGTGTCATCCTCGGGCCGCATCTGATTTCGAACTGATTCCCGCGCCAGCTCAACGCTTCTCTTTGCCAGATGTTGTCGCAACTCCTTGCGCGCAAGCTTGTCGGCTGTTTCCATTTCTCGCAGCGCCTGTTGCTTGAGCTTGTCCATTTCACGAACAGTCGATGCCGCTAAACGCTGTCGCTCCGATTCTGCTTCCTTGCGAGCCTGTTCATGAACTGTATGAACGTCGGCATCAAGCCTGCTCAACCTGTTGTCTGCTTCAGCAACCTTGGCCAAAGCCTGATCGCGTTCATTTTGGGCAGTTATCATTTCCTGCCTGATGGACTCACGTCGCGCTAACAGCGCCTGGCTGATTGGGCGACGGAGCACGTAAATAGCCCCGGCCGTGAAAATGGCCAGGTTCAAAAACTTCCAAAGCTCGAGGCCCGGGTAATTGAACCACTCCATCCATTCTCCAGACACAAGTAAAAGCATTTGATTATTGAGTCGGCCGACGCAGTATTTGAGAACTTATCAAATTACTAATCACAGTTGCCTGCGCCTCGAGCTCTCCCTTTACGGACTGTTGTTGCTGTCGCGTAGTCTCCAGTTGGGCGGCAACCTGTTTTGACATTTCTTCTCGATACTGTCGTAGCTTCTCTTCTTTCTCTTTCAGGCCTTCAGCGCGTTCTTTTTCCAAGAGCCTGTAGCCATCTGACCGTGCATCACGCAAAGTCTCGTTGTACTTCCTGAGTTTTTCCTGCGTCTCAGCCGCCAACGTTTCTGCTTCCTTCAAGCGGCCAGCGATCTGCCTTTCTCGCTCGGCCAGGATCTGATTTATCGGCTTCAGTAAGGTCCGGTTCAAGACGAAAACCATGATACCCACCATCAACAGGTGGAGCAGTAACGTACCGTCAGGAACCAACTGAATTGAGGTCTCTGCGAGAATCATCCGATTCCTCTATCTGCGCGCAAATTGTGGCTGCCGAAAAGCGCGCGAGTCTAACATGGCGCTAAGGACGGGTCAACCAAACTCAGGTAAAGGTGGTCTTTTATCCACAGATTACGCAGATTTCTATTAATCAAGTCTCTGTAATCTGTGGAGCACGCTTTTACATTGTGCTCGCGGTTCGGGGGGTTGGCTAACTATTGCCGTTTTAATTGTTACAGCTGAGGCTCCGCCATGAGCAGGTTATAGATTCGATCCAAGTCCTGGCTGTTGAAGAAACTGATCTCCACTTTGCCTCTGCCGTCTCCGGCTAGTTGAATGATCTTCACCTGGGTACCGAGTGCTCGCCGGAGTTTGGTCTCAGCCGCTCTGATGTTCGGGTCAACCGGGTGAGGCGCCGAAGCAGTCTTCGCAGGCTTTTCCTCTGTCGCCCTGTGGACCAGTTGCTCTGTAGCGCGCACTGACAATCCACCCTCAATGATTTGTCTTGCGACTCGTCGTTGAAGATCGGGCTGACTCAATGCCAGCAGTGTTCGTGCGTGCCCAGTCGACAGTCGGCCTTCTTTCACGAGCTGCTGAAGATCTTCCGGCAGTCGAAGCAGACGCAGGTAGTTCGTGATGTATGACCGATCACGCCCAACACGCGAGGCAAGAGCTTCTTGTGTGAGTCCAACGTTCTCAATCAGCTTCTTGTAAGCCTGGGCCTCTTCAATGGGGTTGAGATTTTCGCGTTGAATATTTTCGATCAGCGCAATTTCGAGCAGACTCTCATCGGGAACTTCTTTGACGACCACAGGCACGCGCGATAGTCCCGCCAGTTTTGCCGCTCGCCAACGTCGTTCGCCGGCGACCAGCTCGTAGCCGTTTTCACGACGCCTGACGAGCAGTGGCTGGACGATCCCGTGGCTGCGGATCGAGTCAGCCAAACTCTCCAGACTCACGTCGTCAAAGTAGGTTCGAGGCTGCATCGGTCCTGGCACGATGGAGTCGAGATCGACTTCCGAAGGCTCGGGCCCGAGGTCGATCGTGCGGTCAGACGACAGCAGAGCTCCCAGGCCCCGCCCCAGCGCTTTTCGATTCATAGACAATCTCCCTGGCTAACTGTGAGTATGCTTCAGCCCCCTTGGAGTGTGCGTCATAACTTATGATCGGCTTGCCATAGCTGGGTGCTTCCGCAAGCCTCACGTTCCTGGGAATCACCACTTGAAAGACCTGTAGGCCGTAGAAATCGCGCAGGTCGGACGC
>JBKPJS010000459.1:0-13298 GCA_046730815.1 Acidobacteriota bacterium | reverse complement strand
CAACTGGGGAGGCGTGGGAAAAAGCGGTGCGTTACTGGCAAACGCTCAAGAGTGACGAAGACGCTGTGTTCGACCGCGTCGTTGAGATTGATGCGTCGCGACTCGAACCGTTTGTGACGTGGGGCACGAGTCCGGGAATGGTTGTGCCGGTTACGAGTTATGTTCCCGATCCCGCCGACACAAAGAGCGTCTCTGATCGCCACGCGGCTGAGCGGGCACTCGAGTACATGGCGCTCACGCCGCGAACGAACATTCAGGACATCTCGATCGATC
Organism: Acidobacteriota bacterium; assembly: GCA_046730815.1. Taxonomy (GTDB): domain Bacteria; phylum Acidobacteriota; class Blastocatellia; order Pyrinomonadales; family Pyrinomonadaceae; genus PSRF01. Next base: position 13,025 of record JBKPJS010000459.1, on the reverse strand, counting down.
GCGCTTTCATCGGCTCGTGCACCAATGCACGTCTTGAAGATTTGCGGGCAGCAGCGCGGGTGGTGAAAGGCTATCGCATCAACTCGTCGGTGAGTGCGATGGTCGTACCTGGCTCGCAAGAGGTGAAGAAGGCAGCCGAGCGTGAAGGTCTGGATCGTGTTTTTCACGAGGCGGGCTTTGAATGGCGCGAAGCCGGCTGCTCGATGTGTTTGGGAATGAACGCCGACATCCTGCAACCCGGCGAACGTTGCGCGTCCACGAGTAACAGAAACTTTGAAGGCCGGCAGGGTCGTGGCGGCCGCACACATCTCGTCAGTCCGATGATGGCGGCGGCGGCGGCGATCGAAGGACACTTTACGGACGTGAGGAAGTGGGTATTTAAATAGACAGGATTTACAAGATTGACAGGATTCATGACACCGTTTCATCAGCACACCGGCTTGGTAGCGCCGCTCGATCGCGCGAACGTCGACACAGACCAGATCATTCCGAAGCAGTTTCTCAAGCGTATCGAGCGCACGGGATTTGGAGAATTTCTTTTTTACGACTGGCGCTATTTGCCTGACGGCCAACCGAATCCATCTTTCGTACTCAATCAGCCTCGCTACCATGGCGCGTCGATTCTTGTGGCTGACAAAAATTTCGGTTGTGGATCATCGCGCGAGCACGCACCTTGGGCGCTCGGCGAGTTTGGCTTTCGCGTGATCATCGCACCGTCGTTTGCGGACATCTTCGCAAACAACTGTTTCAAGAACGGCATGCTTCCGATCACGTTGCCGGCGGCAAAGGTTGAAGAGATTATGGACCACGCGAAGCGGCAGGAAGGTTATCAACTCACAGTGGACCTCGAGCGGCAGACAGTTGAAGATGCGAGCGGCCTTTCAGTTCCGTTCGTCGTCGGTGAGTTTCAGCGCTACTGTTTACTGGAAGGACTTGACGATATAGGTCTCACCTTGCGGCACGAAGAAGCTATTCGGGCCTATGAAGCCAGCCGTGGATAACGCAGATCTGCGTTCATTTGCCGCCTAAACTGCTGAAAAGCGAAGCAACGTCGACTGTTTATATTCTTCGCCGGGACGCAGCACGGTCGGTGGGAAATTTGGATGATTCGGAGCGTCCGGAAAGTGCTGCGGCTCTAAACAGAGCCCAGTGTACCGCTCGTACACAACACCATTCTTCCCAGTGAAACTTCCGTCCAGAAAATTGCCTGAATAAAACTGCATGCCCGGTTGCGTCGTTAGAATCTCGAGCAATCGGCCGGTAGTCGGTTCATAAAGACGCGCCACCGATCTCAGCGAGCCATTCCAATCATTCAAGACGAAATTGTGATCGTAACCACCGGTGAAGCCGAGTTGATCGTAGGAGTCATGAATCTGTGAGCCTATGCTCGCGCCCTTCCGGAAATCCATCGGCGTCTCCGACACGGATCTAATCTCACCAATCGGGATCAGATCTTTCGTAACGGGCGTAAAGCTATCGGCATTCAGTGTTAATTCATGGTCCAGGATCGTGCCTTCGCCTTTCAAATTGAAATACGAATGGTTGGTCAGATTCACGATCGTGTCTTTATCGGTAGTCGCGCGGTATTCAAGGCTCAACACATTCTCGGATAAGCTGTAATCGACGGAGGCGCTCAGATATCCAGGGTAGTTCTCTTCACCGTCTTTGCTCAGATACGAAAGATGCAAAACAGCCGAGTCGTTTTTCACCTCCTCCGTCGCATTCCACACGCGCTTGTCGAAGCCTTTGAGACCGCCGTGAAGATGATTCACTCCATTGTTTTGTGGGAGTTGATACTCAACGCCGTTTAGAGAAAACTTACAACGAGCAATACGATTCGCATGGCGGCCGATCAGTGCCCCGAAGTAACGAGGATTCGTCGCGTACTCATTGAGCGTTTCGAAGCCGAGCACGATGTCGCCCAAGGTGCCGTCGCGATCAGGAACTTTGAGTGACGTGATCGCGCCGCCGTAAGTAGTAATCGCGATTTCCAACCCGAGACGGTTCGTGAGTGTGTAGAGATAAACCTCGGCGCCCGCCGTCCAGCCAAACTGTGTCCTGGTTATGTTCACAGTTCGCTAAACACTCGATTCGCTTCTTCAAGTGTTTCCGCTGAACCCACGTCGTACCACAGGCCCGGCACTTTCCACACATAAAACGGTATGCGCTGGTACATCCATTGGACCAGGCGACCGGGTTGGTCCGGGTTGTTCCCTTCCGCGATATATTGATGGATTAATGGCAGTGTCCACTTCGGATAGTAGTAGAGCGCGATGCCCGTGAGCGTACTCTTTGGGACCTTGGGTTTTTCTTCGAAGTAGGTGATGCGATTGTTTTCGTCGATCTCGATAGCGTTGTACTTCTTGATCTCTTCGAGATCGCCGACATCGTAAACGGCCGTCACCGGCGCGTTCTTCTGCCGGCAAAACTCGCCAAACTGTGCCAGGTCCTGGCTGAACAGATTGTCACCGCCGACGACGATAATGTCGTCCTCAAGCTCGTACCTGGTCAGGACGAGATGTAAGTCCCCGATAGCGCCGAGCTTGTTCCTGTCGTCAGTGCTGCCATCGTTGACAATCGTGAAACGAAATCTCAGGTTCGGATGGCGGTAGGCTTCGGCCCATCTCTCGAAATGGCCCACGAACTTAGCGTTCGTCACCACGTAGGAGTGATCGATATAGCGAATGGTCGAGATGTTGTCGAGCACGTGTTCCAGCATCGGTTTGCCGGCAACCGGCAGCAGCGGCTTGGGCTGATTCAGTGTTAGTGGATAAAGGCGCGTGGCGTAACCCGCGGCCAGGATGATTAGTTTCATATTCATTTAGACAGGATTTCACGATTTCCAGGATTTACAGGATATCCTGTAATCCTGAAAGATCCTTGATAATCGTGTTTACACTTCCTTGGCACCCTTGGAAGCAGTGCAAATATAGATCTCAGGTTTAAGTTTTGTTACTTGCTCGTAGCCCTCGGCCACACGCCGGCGGAACGTCTCAGCATGGTCCACCGCCACGAGGTTAACGGTGCATCCACCAAACCCTCCGCCAGTCATGCGCGCTCCGTACACACCCTCAACCGTTCGCGCAATCTCGACCATCAGATCAAGTTCTTCGGAACTAACTTCGTAATCGTCGCGCAAGCTCCGGTGAGACTCGGCCATCAGTCGGCCGAAATAGTTCAGATCACCTTGCTCGAGGGCTCGGGCTGCCGACAGCACGCGTGCGTTTTCCGTGATCACGTGCCGGCACCGTCGATAAACTACTTCCGGAAGATCGCTCCCGAATTGTTCGAGCTGTTCAAGCGTCACGTCGCGCAGAGCTATGACATTTGGGACAAACTTTGCCAGGTGCTTCACGCCGGCTTCACATTGCGCGCGCCGCTCATTGTAGGCGCTCGAAGCCAGCTCATGCTTCACCATCGTGTTGCAAATTATCAACCGAACGTTGTCGAGCATTGGCAATAACTCGAATTCCAGCGAACGGCAATCAAGCAATAAAGCCTTCTTTTCCTGGCCAAAAAGCGAAATAAATTGATCCATGATGCCCACGCGCGCGCCGACAAACTCGTTCTCCGCCTTTTGACACAAGAGCGCGAGCTCGCGCCGGTCGACTGCGATTCCGGCGTTCGCAACCAGCGCGCAAGCCGTCGCGACTTCAATCGCCGCCGACGAACTCAATCCGGATCCAAGCGGTACTTCGCCACGAATTTGCAGGCTGGCCCCTTGCAAACGGTGGCCCGCTCTCTCGAGCATCACGGCGACGCCGACTGGGTAATCACTCCAATGACCGCGCCGAACGAGCTTGCGATCGTCGAGATCAACTTCGATCTCTTCACCAAAATTTTCTGAAAAGATTTGCAGCTTGCGCTGATCGAGAGGCGAGATTTTGACCCAGGTAGATAAATTAATGGCCGCGGGCATCACGAAACCATCGTTGTAATCGGTGTGCTCGCCGATGAGATTCACGCGGCCCGGGGCTCTAAATGTACGAATTTCTCTGTGGTTAATCACCATCAGCCTACCAGCTTTGCCTCAAAATCTTCCAGCCACAAAGAAGCACAAAAAGCACAAAATTGTTTCTGCTGATTTTTGTGCTTTTTGTGCTTCTTTGTGGCGATTCTTCTCCGAACGAGTACAGAGAGAGCTTCAGTGAGCATTGATCACGTCCATCACTATCCGCCAGTCGCCATCCTGCTTCTTCCAGATTCGCACGTAGCTCCCGCGCTCGGTGACTGTTCTCGCCTCATCTGTGACTTCATACGTCCCGTGTGTGTAACCAAGATCTCCAGCGCGCGATACGTCGCCGCCGATTGGCTTCCACGTGAACTGGCTTTTGACTTTCGTTAATGCATCAACCGACGCTTCACGACCGATGAAAGGAAGATTACCCGCGCGGTAGAGTCTGACCTCAGGAGACGCGTAGGCATGAAATGCCTTAACCAATCCTTTTTTCAATCCCTCTTCAGAATACTTTAGGTCGCGATCAATCAAAGACTTGAGCGCCTTTGCCCCGTCGACTTCTTTATCAGTTGCCTCTTCAGATGTTTCAGTAGGTTGCCAAATCGTTTGTGGGCCACCCGACTGCGGATGGCCAATCCCAAGATCGACAACGAACTTCCACGAACCGTCCGGTTGTTTCTTCCAGACAGTCATGAAATGACCAAAGCCGGCGGGCGTTGCATCTTTCACGTCGTTTTTGAATTCCCATGGTCCAGTAGTGAACCCCAGGTCGCCGGACGCAGCCATTCCCGCATAAGCCGGCTGCCAGGCGAGCAGTGATTTCTTGTCTGAGGCGGGCAGTGGATGTTCCAGCATCCACTTCTTACCATTGACAGCGCTGGGTCGAAACATCAGTCCATCGTCGGCAATAAACGCCATGAATGCGTCTCGCGCGCCCTTCTCCGCGGCCATCTTCGAAAACGCCTGCTCGGTCTTGACCATCTCCTGAAGCGGAGTCTGAGCCTGTGCGATCACCGACGCCGCCAGGCAAATAAGCACGATTAAAATTGATTTCATATTCATATTCATCCATGTAAATCCGTGGTCCCAATCGCGGCTTGCAACACCGTCTCCGGAGTCCACTCTTCAATACGCTTCACTTCGGAGAGTCTGCCGCGGCTCATCACCGCGAGTCGATCGCACATTCCAAACAGCTCCGGCAAATACGAGCTCACCATCAACACAGCTTTGTTCTGCGCCGCGCACGCTGCGATCGTTTCGTAAACCTGCGCCTTGCTGCCAATGTCGATGCCGCGAGTCGGCTCATCGAGCAACAATACATCCGCGTCCTGGTGCAACAGCCGCGCGACAACGACCTTCTGCTGGTTGCCGCCTGACAGTGCTCCAACTTCCTGCTGCGAGCCGTGCGTTCTGATTTTGAGCGCGTTGACGAGCTTCTCGGTCTGCTTACGCTGTGCGCCGAGATCGAGCCAACCCCAGCGCGAGCAGGAATTGAATCTCGTAACGGTAACGTTGTCGGCGACCGACTGGTTCAACGTTAGCCCATCGCCTTTGCGATCCTCGCTGAGATATCCGAGACCCTCGATTAGACGCATTGCCGGCGTGCTGCGTCTGTCCGAAAGAGATCTTTTATTAACTTTAATTGTTCCACTTTCCGAATGTTCGAGTCCGAAGATTACGCGCAACAGTGGCGTCCGGCCCGAACCCATCAGACCTGCCAGGCCCAGAATCTCTCCACGGCGCAGCTCGAAACTCGCATTTTTGAGCAGCGGCGGCGATGCAAGATTGCGCACTTCGAGAATAGTTTCGCCGGGAGCAGAAGAGCGCACCGGAAACAGGTTCTGTTGCGCGCGCCCGACCATCTTTGCGATGAGCTCGTCATCAGTTATCGATGAAATCTCTCCGGTGGCGACGCTGCGGCCATCGCGCAGCACCGTGAAGCGATCCGAAATCTGGCGCACCTCTTCAAGAAAATGGCTGATGTAGATCACCGAGATTCCTTCAGCGCTCAGTTTGCGGATCAACGTAAACAGGTGCTCGACGTCATCGCGCTGCAAACTGCTCGTTGGCTCGTCCATGAGAATGATGCGCGCCTGGGCCGCGATGGCGCGCGAGATCTCTACAATCTGCCGCGCCGCGACCGAAAGATCGCCAACGCGCCTTTCCGGGCGAATGTCTGCGTGATGAAAAGTCTTGAGAACGTCGTTGGTCCGGGCGATGAGGTTGTCGCGGTCCAGCCAGCCCATGCGCGACGGCTCAATTCCCATGAGCACGTTTTCCGCGACACTGAGGTGCGGGCACAAGGAGAGTTCCTGGTGAATTAACGCAATGCCATGCGTGCGCGCGTCGAGAGGATTTGAAGGGGAATAGACCTCGCCCTGAATCTCCATCGTGCCGGCATCCGGCCGCAGCGATCCGGCGACGATGTTCATCAGCGTGCTCTTACCGGCGCCATTCTCACCGATGAGTGCATGCACCTCGCCACGATGCAGCTCGAGATCCACGCCATCGAGCGCCGTGGTTGGGCCGAAGGACTTACTGATCTTTGAGAGCTTAAGCGCTGGCATTTGAAAAACCATCCGCAGATTCCGCAGATATGTTTCTGTGTATCTGTGGATTATACGTCTCGGCACAACCTCTGCGTGCTAGAATGCGCGGCCATGTCAATTTCTTTCTCGGATCGAGTGAAGATCCCTGACGACGTCTTAATCTCCAATCTTCAGGACGAGTCGGTAATTCTGAATCTCGACAGCGAGCGATACTACGGCCTCGACTCCGTTGGGACGCGAATACTCTCGGTGCTGACCACATCCGATTCGATCGAAGGCGCTTACAACACGCTGATTCAGGAATACGACGTTGATGGTCAACTGCTGCGCCAGGATCTACTTGCGCTGGTTGAGGATCTCGTAGCGCAAGGACTCATCGAAATCAGCCACAGATCTTCACAGATGACCACGGAGCGGAGGTCTGAGCCGTGTTAATCCGCGGAAATCTGCGGCTCACTGCCGATGCCCGTATCGATGGGCGCCCGGAATTAATCGCCAAGCTCAAAAATAAGCTCACCATTAATCATTCCCTAAGCGATCCGGAGTTGATCCTCCACGGCTACGAAGCCTGGGGCGAAGATTGCGTCAAACATCTCATCGGCGACTTCGCGTTCGCAATTTGGGACGGCCGCTTGGGACGCCTCTTCTGCGCCCGCGATCATTTTGGCGTCAAACCTTTCTTTTACGCTCGTGCCGGCAACAGGTTCATTTTCAGCACCACCTTGAAGGAGCTACGGGAGGTCGCGAGACTTTCAGACGCATTGAATGAGATAGCAATCGGCGACTATCTTCTGTTCGGCGTCAATCAGGATCTGTCCACTACGACGTTCAAAGACATTCAGCGACTGCCGCCCGGCCACACTCTTACAGTTTCTGAAGACTCAATTACAATTCGACGTTATTGGACGCCTGCGATCTCCAGCGAAGTGCGTTTTCGCGATCCTAATTCCTATGTCGAGCGTTTTTCAGAACTCCTGTCGGTTGCGGTAGAAGATCGTCTTCGCACCGATCGTGTATCAGTGTTGATGAGTGGCGGACTCGACTCAACCAGTGTCGCCGCAATCGCGCGCGATCACTGCAATCTTCAGGCCTGCACAGTTGTTTACGACCAATTGATCCCCGATCAGGAGCGTTACTATTCGACTGCGGCAGCCAACCATCTCGGCATACCGATCACTCACGTTAACGCCGATCGATATTCGTTATTTGACGAACAGGTGCGTGGCGATATGGACCAGCCGGAGCCATTCCTTATGTCTCCACTTACCGCACAGTTCAGCACTCTCTTAAGACTCTGCGCCGCTCATGGCCGCGTTGCGCTTACAGGTTGGGACGGTGATGCGTTTATGAATGAGCCCCAACGCTCGCGTTTCCCGATAAGAGGAAAACTCAGGGGAATGCTGGGCAAGCCAACTGACAAGCACCGGTTACCAGAATGGATTGATGAATCGTTCGCAAACAGAAACAAGTTGCGTGAGCGATGGGAAGATATTTTTCACGCGCAAAGGCGCGAAGACGCAAAGGCAGAAAAAGTACGGCCGGCAGCCATGCGCGCGCTGAACTCTAAAATGTGGGCGGCGCTTTTCGAAGGTTACGATCCGGGTGCGACCAAACTGAATTTAGCAGTACGTCACCCTTTAATTGATGTGCGCCTCGTTGAGTATTTGTTGGCAATACCTGCCGTTCCGTGGTGCGTGAATAAACACATACTCAGGCTCGCGATGAAAGACAAACTACCGGAGGCCGTGGTCAATCGACCTAAAACTGCGCTCGCCGGCGATCCCGCTCTTCAATTCGTGAGGCACGCTAGTGTAAGATGGCTCGACAGTTTTGAGGTCAATCCGCAGCTCAGGGATTTTGTTAACCTGGATCTCCGGCGATCGATAGCGGACGAACAGACACCCGACGGCCTCTGGGCCAGCCTACGAGTATTCGCGTTGAACTATTGGCTCACGAACTCCCAGCCAATCGCTCGACGAATAACGGAAAACCAGAGCGACAATAACCCTGCGTACCAGACCTCATTCGCCTAGACTGCCTAATGGAGAAAATGCATGGAACGTAAACAGCAAACCGACGGACAGGATAAAGCGCAGGAAACCAGGAAGCCATATCACAAGCCCGAAGTAATCGTTTACGGAAACATCCGCGAGATCACGAGGAACGCTGGTGCGAAGGGAAACTTAGACAACGCCGGTGGCGCGGCAGCAGGGCCTAAGACAGGAGTCTAATCCATTAATCATTGAATATTCCGACGTTCATGTGATCAACTACGCCTCAATCAAATGCCTTACCGGTGCTCGATCTATGGCCTTGGAGTTGTCGCCAATCAAAGAATCCCCGGAGTTCCTGCCTCTTCAACAAGAGCAGACGACATTCGCATCACTTTCGACTCACTTCCCTCATGGCTGAATGGAGTGACGCAGACTGAAACCTACGTCGCAGATTACAAAGACGAATGCGGTAAGCCGGTGTTGCGCGTCTTTCGCGTGCTTGAAGGCAAGTATTACCGGTTCGCTTACGCGGATCAGACTGAGTTTTTAGTAGATCGCGAAGGTGCTGAGATTTGGGCGCGATGGCCTGAGCCTCTGACGCTGGAAGACGCGGCTACTTATCTGCTTGGTCCAATCATGGGTTTCGTCATGCTTCTGCGAGGTGTGGTTTGTTTACACGCCAGCGCCATCGCAATCGCCGACGAAGCGATAGCGCTCGTGGGCCCGGCAGGTTCCGGCAAATCCACAACAGCCGCGGCGTTTTCAGATCGAGGCTACAGCGTTCTCGCTGAAGACGTCGTAACGCTCGACGATCGTGCCGATCACTTTCTGGTTCGACCCTCGTATCCCTGCATTCGTTTGTGGCCCGCTTCAGTAAAAGCACTCTATGGAACTGAAACGCACTTACGAAAACTTACGCCGAACTGGGACAAGCGTTACCTGGATTTAAATGAACGATTTCAACGTCAGGCGTTACCGCTCGCGGCGATCTATCAGATCGGCAAGCGTCGCGACGACACGGCCGCGCCGTTTATCGAGCCACTCGATAAGTCCGCGGGTCTGATGTCGCTGATCGCAAACACTTACGCGACGAAGCTGATGGATAAGCAAATGCGAGCGCGGGAGTTTGAGCTGTTGACTCGCATTTTGAACCACGTTCCGCTGCGACGTGTGACGCCCCATGCAGATCCAGGGCGCATTTCTGAACTGTGCGACACCATAATCAACGACTTTAGGGGCCACGGATTTCACGGATGAAGACTGATCCGTCTGTATCCGTAAAATCCGTGGCGCATTCCATGTATAGCCTCCACTTCTACGGACAAATGCTTGCCGACGCTCCGCGCATGAAGGCCTATGCGGCAGCGCTACGTCACACAGTGAAACCTGATTCAGTGGTGATGGATCTCGGAAGTGGTCCGGGCGTATTTGCGCTGCTCGCGTGCAAGCTTGGCGCGCGACGCGTTTACGCCGTGGAACCCGACGGTGTGATCAGTCTTGCGCGCGAAGCTGCGGCGGCAAACGGCTTTGCCGATCGAATTGAATTCTTCGAAAACTTTTCGACTGCGATTACGGTTCCCGAGCCTGCCAGTATCATCGTGTCTGATCTGCGTGGCGTCCTGCCGTGGTTTCAACAACACATCCCATCAATCAAGGATGCCCGCACGAGACTGTTGGCGCGTAACGGCGTGCTCATTCCACGTCGCGATATTCTTTGGGCAGCGGTTGTCGAAGCTCCCGATCGCTACGATGAGCTTGTCGGTCCCTGGCAGAACAATAAATTCGAGTTGAATCTGTCTGCGGGGACGCGCTTGATAACTAATACATGGCGGAAGACGCGCATTAAACCTGAGCAGTTGCTGGTAGAGCCAATCTGTTGGACGCGGATCGATTACTACGAAGTGGAAAGTCCCGACATTCGAGCAGAGATTTACTGGCAAGCGGCACGCAAAGGCACGGCGCACGGCGTTGCCGTGTGGTTTGATTCAGAGCTGGTTGATGGCATTGGTTTCTCAAACCGTCCGGACGCGCCGGAAATGATCTATGGGAACGGTTTGTTTCCTTTCTCGCAACCGGTGGAAGTTACGGAAGGCGAGCGCATCCGACTGCGTCTAGCAGCCAGGATGGTAAATGACGATTACGTTTGGCGTTGGGACACGGATTTCTTTGCGCAAGACGACGAGGCACATCCGAAAGTAAGCTTCAAACAGTCCACGTTTTTTGGCGTGCCCCTTTCACAGGCGCAATTGCGAAAGGTCAGTCAAAAAGATTCTGTGAAATCGGTGGATAGCTTTTCAAGATGAACAATCGTCCTGAAAACGAGTTGATTCTTTGCATCGCGTGTCGCGAGTTAGATGACCGCCAACGTGCGCAACTACGCCGGCTCCTGCGACAACCGCTGGACTGGGACTACCTGCTCGCGATAGCTCACGCGCACGGACTTTTACCACTGCTGCAAAAACACCTGAGCGTAGTGGGTGGCGATCTTGTTCCCGGGCATTTTCTCGCGCGCTTGAAACGCGAGTCGGTAGCAAATTCACAAACCGTCCTACACTTGATCGGCAAACAACTGCGCGTCTACAAACTTTTCAAAGAGCACGGAATCCCAATCGCGCTTTTCAAAGGACCATTACTATCGCAGATGGCTTACGGCGAGATCTCATTGCGGCAAGCCGGCGACATTGATCTGTTGATTAGCCGCGAACACTTGGATCAAACAAGGGGATTACTGGAGACGCTCGGATATCAGATGTATCCAAACCTGACGCACGCGCAATTGGCCTCACACCTTAACTATCACTGCGAACTACAATTCATGCGTGACGATTGGTTCACTATCGTGGATCTTCATTGGGAGCTTGCGCCGCGGAGCTTCGTGTTCAAAGTTAAAGCAGAGGACGTATTGTCGCGTCTGCAAACAGTATCGTTGGCGGGAACGGAGGTGGAAACTTTCAGCGACGAGGATCTCGTGCTTTACCAGGCGATGCATGGAGCTAAACATCTGTGGCGACGTTTGGAATGGATCAGTGCGCTGGCGGAGTCGTTACGCTCGATGCCCTCCATTAATTGGAAAATAATAATCGGCCGCGCAACGAGCGCTCGTGCCACGCGTATATTTGGTCTTGGCTTGCGCCTGGTCCAACAGTTTTCCGACGTGAACGTGCCGGCTCACGTCCTGACCACTGTCGATTCCGATGGAGCTATGGAGCAAATGGCTGCGGGAATTCGGGAACAAATCTTCACGAGCTTTGGCCCAGCCGATTCGACTGCGACCAACCTGTACAATTTGCGCGTCATGGACCGCAAACGCGATGCACTAATCTCCGCGTTACGCTCGATCTTCGTTCCCACCTTGCCTGACTGGCAAGCACTCGCGCTGCCTGCCTCGTTGCATTCGCTCTACTACGCATACCGGCCGCTGAGACTGTCGAGAGTCTACAGCACTGCTCTTTTGCGGAGAGTCACGCGCAATGTTTAAGCCGCCTTTGAAGTGGGCCGGCGGCAAGCGTTGGCTGGTAACACATCTCAAGCCAATCTGGGAATCAAATGCTCACCGGCGATACGTCGAACCATTTTGCGGCGGTCTTGCGGTCGTGCTCGGCTTGCAACCACGGCAAGCGCTACTCAACGACATCAATCCACATCTCATTAATTTTTATCGACATCTGCAAAACGGCTTGAAGATGCGCGTACCGATGCGCAACGACGAGACTCTCTTCTATCAACATCGCGAGCGTTTCAACCGGCTGATTCGAAACAACAGGGCATACAGCGAGGAAGGCGCAGAGTTGTTCTACTATCTGAATCGCACGTGCTTCAACGGTCTTTGCCGTTTCAATAAAGGGGGCGACTTCAACGTGCCTTTCGGCACTTACAAAGCGATCAACTACGCCACGGATTTCTCGCATTATGCGGCAGTCTTCCGGCAATGGGAGTTTAGTAATCAGGATGTTGAGAACCTGAAGATTGAACCGGAAGATTTCGTCTACGCAGATCCGCCGTATGATGTAGAGTTCACGACGTACAGCGCGGGCGGTTTTTCGTGGGACGATCAGGTGCGTACCGCGAGGTTGCTCGCCGGTCATGGTGGGCCAGTAGTAATTTCGAATCAGGCGACACCGCGAATTATTGAGTTGTATGAGAGTTTAGGATTTGAGTTGACGTATCTTGATGGACCAAGGCGGATCAGTTGCACGGGCGATCGCACCTCCGCGCGCGAAGTCTTGGCGATCAAAACTTAGACAGGATTTACAGGATTTTTCAAGATTACAAGATTCATCCTGTTAATCCTGTAAATCATGAAATCATGTCCACACATATCTGGTTGCCGGACCTGATATACCTGGACGGACGCTTTCAGTCCGATCGCGCGGTTGTGTGCGACGACGCAGGGCAGGTCGTTCAGATAATCGCAAGCGATGAGGTCACGGATGCGGTTCGGTTGAAAGGTCGCGTGATATTGCCCGGCATGGTCAACGCGCACTCACACGCGTTTCAGCGCGTCATTCGAGGGCGCACCGAGCT
>JBKPJS010000458.1:0-4560 GCA_046730815.1 Acidobacteriota bacterium | reverse complement strand
AAGGAGGATAATCATCCATTCCTTTGTGCCTTAGTGACTTTGTGGTTGAGCTTTAAAGCTTAGTTACACGTCGATAGCTTGAAGCTGTGGATAAACGTGTTCCAGTTGAAGTTTCCGTTTGCCGGAATGTACTCGGTCGTGAAAACCATTGTGCATCCGTCCACCGGATCGACGCTGATGGTGCTGTAGTCACCCCAGCGATGCAAGGTTCCCGTTTGCGATCCTACTCCTGCGGGGATGATCGTTTCATTACCAATCGTTCCCAGAGGATCCCCTGGAGCACGATAGGCATAACGAATGCTCGGCACGATCGAGGAACTGGAGATGTTGTAACCAATCGCGATACCGCCGGTCTTGTCCATCGCAGCGCTGCCCATCCAACGAAAATCATTGGTTGGGGCGAAGGTGCCCTGCTGGAAGAGAACCGGGTTCGCCGAGCCAAGAGTCTGCCCAGTAGCATTTCTCAACTCGTACCATCGAACGCCGACGCCGCTGCCGCTCGTGACTGAATGGTTAATCACCAGCGACTCGTGATCGCCGAAGTTGCGATAACTTAGCCGGTACATCAGTCGATCAGCCAGCGAGTCGAGTTGGTTCGTGGTTCCGGGCTGTGGAATGCATGTACCACCCCCGCAGGCCCTGCTAAACGCAGCAACTCCGGCGACGTTGATTGGACCAGTCAGTGTGCCGGTGCCAGCGGCCCAGTTCACGGAGTAGCGCCAGAACTGAACTGCCGTACTGGTTAGGCTCATCAACAGATTCGGTGAGTTGACCGGTGGCAGTGTCGTGCCTTCCAGATCCGCCGGTTCGAGGCTATGGCCCCCTGTTGTGTTAACGCAAGCCTGCCGCGCTGAAGCATTGCCAACCAGCATCTGCGCACGTTCAAAAGCACACACGGTATTGCCGGTGAACGATTGACCATTGCGGAACATGTTGTAGGTAATGTAGTAGGCATCCGGCCAAACGCCCATCTTCGGATAGTCGTTGAAGCTTCGGCTGTATGAGAACGCGTACCGGAAGTACGTTCCAGTTGGATCCGGACTTGTCGATACGGCCACGCATTGAGTATACGGTGTGGCTGAGACGGCAAACTGCGTCAGGATCCAACGATCGGCTAGCTGATCGTATTGAACGATCGGATCGCCGTCGTTGTCTGTCTGGCAGCGACCGCCGAAGCCCTGCCACACGACATTGCCGTTCTTGGGAAATCCAGGCACGAGGTTGAACCCAGTGATGTTGTGGCTGGCGTCTCTGGTCAACGTGTAGACGGCGTAGCGCAAGTTGACCCATTGCACGTAGTGATTGGGTCCGACATCGCCGGTCGTATCCGGAGGTGCTACGCGGAAAGAAGGATCCACCGGCGTGCCATTTGTAGACGCCTTAATCTCGGCGAGCGCAGACGGTGAGCCGATACTTCTATCAGCCAAAGGATCGGTAAAGGGTCGATTGGTATCTCCAACACGTTCTGGTTTGCCGGGCTCGAAATCTTTGCCGCCACGAGCAGGTTCGGGCTTCTCGCCGGTATCAAACATTTCACGAAGAGGTTTTGGTGACTTATCGAAGTGGACTGGATAGCTAATCTCCGCTCGTTGTCGTAGAGCCACGTCGCTTTGGGCTTGGGCTGTTAGAGGCAGTGAGCTAACCGTGCACAGAATTAACATCATTACTAAGGCATGAAACTTTTTCACGGACATCCTCCAAAATCAGGGCTATTGTGAGAAACGACGTGCAGTAGTATTTGGGAGTAAACTACAGCGCAAAACAAAACGGCTAACTGTAACAGAACCCCTAGAGACAGGAAGTAATGCTGGGAGGCGCGCAGTATAGCACTGGACGACTGTACCTTCCAAGAAGCAAAGGCTTGCGTTCGAAGTTCAGAGTTCAAGCTTAGCTCGCCCCGGCAAAACCCCCGACCTGAAGTCTGAACTGTGAACGCAAACTAGCGCCGGTCCCAGAGCCGCCGGAGGATTTTGGGCAAAAGTAATGAGGAATTCAGTACGGAACCGGACGTGAAGCGCCTGGCAAAGCTACGAAAGAGAGTCCCGGCCTGTTTTGTATACGGAAACCACCAAACATCGGGTATCGCAGGCATCCCGTTGACGTGAATGTGTTGTGGCGTGACCATCTCGAGCAGGCCGAGACGCCCGTGCGTCCGGCCGTAGCCGCTTTGCTTTACTCCGCCCCATGGGGTTTGCGCCACTGCGTGCGTGTAAACCACCTCGTTGACCATCACTGTGCCGGCGTCGATGCGCTCGGCGAGACGGCGCCCACGAGCGACATCGCGGGTAAAGATGCTGGCAGTCAAACCGTAGGTGCTGTCGTTTGCGAGCCTGATCGCCTCTTCGTCGGTTTTGAAGGTCATGATCGGCAGCACTGGACCAAAGGTCTCGTCGCGCATCAGCTTCATTGAATGGTCGACGCCTATCACCACCGTGGGCTGATGAAACCAGCCGTGTGAATCGTTAACGCGATGACCGCCCGCGCGCACTTCCGCGCCCCGCTCTACTGCATCACTTACGTGGTCCTCGACGATCTGTAATTGCCGCTCATTTGTCATCGCTCCGATATCGATGGCCTCATGCGAAGCTTTGTCCTGCTTGAGCAGTCGTGTTTCCTTGACAACCAGATCGACGAACTCCTGCGCCACGGATTCATGCACGTAGCAACGCTCGATCGACGCGCATGCCTGGCCGGAATTGCAGAAAGCTCCCCACACTGCCGCTCGCGCCGTATTCGCGAGGTTCGCATCCTCGAGAACGATCATCGGGTCTTTACCGCCGAGCTCGAGCACCACGGGAGTTAAGTGTCTGGCAGCAGCTTCGGCCACGCGCTTGCCGGTATTCACGCTGCCGGTGAACATGATCTTGTTAACACCGCTTTCGACGAGTGCGGCGCCGGTGGATCCATCTCCGGTGACGATTTCGAGCAGGCCTTCGGGGAGTTGAGCCTGCTTGAATACACTTCCAATCTTTAACGCGGTGAGCGGGGTCAACTCACTCGGTTTCACCACGACCGCATTACCGGCCATCAACGCCATGACAATTTCATCCAGCGGTGTGGCCCAGGGAAAGTTCCAGGGCGAAATAATTCCAACGACGCCGAGCGGTTTGTAAACAACGTAAGATGAACGGCCCATGAGGTTGTACTGGCCTATATCGATTTTCCGTGGGTCCAACAATCGATGGGTGTTTTCAGCAAAGTAATGCATGAGATCGAGCGTCGGCACGATCTCCATTGAGATTGCTTCAGTGGCTGGTTTGCCGGTCTCACGCGAGATGAGTGTGGCGATCTCTTCGAGTTGGTCGAGTACGATTTCACGTGCGCGCAGGATGAATCGAGCACATTGTCGATATGAAAGCTCAGCCCAGGCGTGTTGCGCTGCTCGCGCCCTGCTGACAGCGCCGGCGACGCCAGCACCATTAATCAACGGCGCGCGCCCGATCTCCTCGCCGGTTGACGGATCGTACGAGATGATCTCGCGCGTTTGTGTCGCCGGCAGAGTTTGGATCATCTTTTCACGCATTCATCTTCTGAATAATCGCGTCCGCAAACTCCGCAGTCTTCGCTGTGCCGCCAATATCTCGCGTACGCACCTTACCTTCAGTAAAAACCGCGAGCATCGCATTCTCCACTCGATCGGCAGCCTCGCGTTCGCCGATGTAACGCAGCATCAGAATGCCTGATTGCAATAGTGCCGTCGGATTAGCAATGCCCTGACCGGCGATATCAGGCGCGGAGCCGTGCACCGCTTCAAACACGGCGCCCTTTTCGCCGATGTTTGCTCCGGGCACCAATCCCAAGCCTCCAACCAGACCAGCGCAAAGATCCGAAACAATGTCGCCATAAAGGTTCTCGAGCAGCATCACGTCAAACTGTTCCGGTCGCATCACGAGTTGCATGCACGCGTTATCGACAATCTTGTCATCAGCAATGATCTCCGGATAGTTCGCGCTGACCTTGCGAAAACACTCCAGAAAAAGGCCATCGGAAAGCTTCATGATGTTGGCTTTGTGTACCGCCGTCACCTTCTTGCGCGATTCGCGTTTTGCATGTTCGAAAGCAAAACGCGCGATACGAGTCGAGGCCTTCTCCGTGATGATCTTCAAACTCTCGACGACTCCCGGAACGACAACGTGTTCCAAACCGGCGTACAAACTCTCCGTGTTTTCACGCACGACAATGAGATCGAGTTCGGGATAACGACATGGGACGTTCGGCAACGCGCGTACGGGGCGCAGGTTGGCGTAAAGATCCAGCGTCTTGCGTAGCCCGACATTGACTGACGTGAACCCTTTGCCAATCGGAGTTGTAATTGGGCCCTTCAGCGCGACCTTGTTACGCAGAATGGAATCGAGCAAGTCCTGCGGCAGCGTTTCGCCGAATTTTTCGAGCGCTTGCGCGCCCGCGTAATGAGTTTCCCATTGAATCTCGACACCGGACGCCTCGATGATTCGCACCACGTTTGAGGCCACTTCGGGGCCAATGCCGTCGCCTGGAATCAGTGTGATAGGATGCATTGTTTGACGATAGTATCTAAATGAGGTCTATCAAAGGAAGTGC
>JBKPJS010000457.1:0-2544 GCA_046730815.1 Acidobacteriota bacterium | reverse complement strand
CTTAATGCCTTTGAGAATCTCCGCGAGGCGGCTGTGATCCTTGAGCAGACCCGATCCGCCGCCGTGCTTCACAACCTTCGGCGCCGGACAGCCGCAATTCACGTCGAGAATATCTGCCCCAACTTCCTCCGCCATCTCCGCCGCCATGCACATCCGCTCCGGCTGGCCGCCAAAGATCTGGACCGCAAAAGGTCGCTCGTCCTCGTAGAAACGCATCTGCCGTTTCGACTTCGGATTGTTTCGCGTCAAACCTTCAACCGAAATAAACTCCGACACCGATAGACCAACGCCGCCACGCCTTTTCAGCAGTCGTCGGAAAGAGACATCGGTAACACCCGCCATCGGCGAGAGGACGAGGGGCGGATTAATTTCGATGTCGCGAATTTTGAACGGCTTGATTTCCGGCATGACTGACAACCACAGATTACACAGATGACACAGATCATTTATCTGCGTCATCTGCGTTCATCAGCGGCTAGATTACGGTTTTTTATTTTTCTTCTTGTCGTCCTTGTCTTCGCCCTTAGCAGCAGCCACTGGTGGCGTGATTTTCAAAAGCGGTTCGACGCTCGCGCGATATGCTTCAGTAACTTTTATGAACGCTTCGTTCCGCAAGTTTTGCAGGTAACTCTCGCGCTCCTTAGGCTGGCGCTCCATCAGTATTGCTTCACGTACGCGATTGTCATTGAACGTCGGCGTCGTGCCGGCGGGTGTGCGGGCGTCGATGCGTAGTATCTGATAACCCTCACTGGTTCGGATAGGCTCAGTTACTCCACCGGGTTTCACATCCTTCAACGACGCAAGCAGATCTTCACGCAGATTGGGAACATCAAACTCGCCGACATAACCCTTGTCTTGCGGGGCCGTTCGTTGGCCATTCTTTTCCCGCTCTGAGTTTGCCGCGGCGAGTGCTGCGAAATCAGCGCCCGCGCGAATCTGAGCGATCAATTCAAGCGCTCTCGCCTTCACACTTGCTTCATCCTTGCCGGTGGTGGAGAGATAGATCTCTGAAAGCTTGACGCTTTCGGGTTTACGAAACTTGTCGAGATGCGAGTCGTAGTATTTCTTCACTTCATCAGAAGTGAATCCCAGATAGATGCGTCGGTCCACCTCCTGTTGAAGCACTGCCTGCTTCATCATTTCTGAACGCATCGTGCGACGAACATCTTCCGGATTGAGTCCACTCTGCTGCATTGCCTGGTAAAGCTTTTCCATCGACACATAGCCCTGCTCATTTGCTATCTGCAACATGCGCCGGTTCACTTCCGCTTCGATCTCGGTTGCCAGATCGAGCTCCTTGCCTTTTTGCAGCAACAACTTCTCGTTGATGAGTGTGGCAATCAGTTCGGCCTGATGCTTCGCGACTTCTTCGGTCGCCTGCTGCTCAGTCATCCCATTCTGTTTCAAAGCATCGACGCGCTCTTTGGTCTCGCGCTTCAGCATTGACAGAGTGATGACGTCGTCGTTGACCTGCGCGATCACTTCGTCAACGACCTGCATCTCGCCTTCCTGAGCCAAGGCGCTCGTGGCGGTAAACGTAAGAAGGATCAGTGCAGCAAAACAGGAAAAATATTTGAACCTCACAAAAGTACTCCTTAAGAAAAGTCACTTTACAGGATTACAAGATTGTTCAAGATTTACATGTTAATCCTGAGAAATCTTGTAAATCCTGTAAGTCTAATCGCTCGCGCGAATCTGGAGCAACACGTCGCGAGCTACTTCGAGCACGTTGTCCTGCTGATCTTCAGTCAACACGAGCCGCAAAACCCCGTTGGGCGTGAAGACGGCCCCTTCATGATTCCTGACAAAATTTCCCAGTTTCTCGGGAGAAATCCGGGCCTTTTCATTAAATTTGACCGCCACTCCGTCCGGTGTCTTGTCGATTGAAACTATGCCCAACTCCTCGGCCAAGCGCCGCAAACCGGCATAAGCAAACAACCTGTCCACTGATGGTGGAATGCGCCCGTAACGATCCTCTGTTTCCGTCCGAATGCTTGCCAGTGTCGCCTCGTCGCGGGCTGAAGAGACTCGCTTGTAAGTTCTCAGCCGCTGACCCATGTCCGAAATGTACTCTTCAGGAATGGCTACATCGACGCCCAGGTTGAGCGTGACGCTGGTCTCATCCTCTACCTCTTCGCCGCGGAGTTCCGCAACCGTGCGCTCGAGCATCTGTGTATAAAGATCGAAGCCGAGCGCTTCCATGTGACCGGACTGTTCGCCCCCCAGCAGATTTCCGGCGCCGCGCAGCTCCAGGTCGAGGGCGGCGATCCGAAACCCCGCTCCCAGGTCAGAAAACTCACGAATGGCTGCTAAACGTCGACGGGCAATGGGCGAAAGCTCCTGTTCGCTCGGGATCAGCAGGTAAGCGTAAGCCCGGCGGCTCGAACGCCCCACACGCCCGCGTAATTGATAAAGCTGAGAAAGACCGTAGTGATCGGCGCGATTTATGATGATGGTGTTTGCGCGGGGGATGTCTATGCCGTTCTCGATGATGGTGGTCGCAACGAGAACGTCATATTTGTAGTCGATGAAATCGAGCATCAC
>JBKPJS010000456.1:0-6898 GCA_046730815.1 Acidobacteriota bacterium | reverse complement strand
AATGGCGTTGTTTGGCGAGAAGTATGGCGAGAAAGTGCGTGTGCTTTCGATCAAGGGGCTCGAGGGGATCTTTTCGAAAGAGCTCTGCGGTGGCACACACGTTCGCGCGACTGGCGATATCGGCCTCTTTAAGATTACGTGCGATGAATCAATTGCCTCAGGCGTGCGGCGCATCAGGGCCATCACGGGCATGGATGCGTACGAGCGATTCCGCGAGGCTGAGGTTTTGGTCGATGGCCTGAGCAGCGGATTAAGAACCTCGCGTAATGAATTGGCGGTCACTGTTTCGCGTCTGCAAGACGAGCTGAAAAAGGCACGGCGGGAAGCGGAGGAGTTGCGCTTGAAAATAGCGAGTGGCGCAACTGGAGCTTCGACGAACGGCGACGAGTCGCGTGAAGTCGCAGGGATCAAGGTTTTGGCTCGCGAGGCAAGTGGTCTCGACGCTGCCGCGATGCGACAGCTTTCCGACACTCTGCTGGCGCGAATAAAATCGGGCGTAGTTGTGCTCGGCCGCAGCAACGACGGCAAAGTCTCGCTGATTGTTCGCACTTCTTCCGACTTGACAGGTAAGGTTCCGGCCGGACAAGTGATCAAGGAACTGGCGCCGATTGTCGGAGGCCGCGGCGGCGGTAAGGCCGACATGGCCGAAGGCGGCGGCAACCAGCCTGAGAATTTACAAGCCGCGCTCGAGAAGAGCTATGAAGTCGTGCAGCGGCTGGCCAGTTAACCGCGGATGACGCGGATAGATCCGGATTAATCCGTCACCATCCGCGTTCATCCGTGGTTTTAATCACATGCTCTTCTGTTTGTCAGTAAGAGCGATGTTCATCTTCTCCAGGGTTACTTTGTTGAGCGTACCCGTCACCTTCAGCCCTTCCGCCTGTTGATACTTCCGCAGTCCGTCCCGCGTGGCATCGTCAAGCTTCCCGAGTTGCTCGCCGGCATAAAAACCGCGCTCCTTGAGAATCGCCTGGGCCTGGTTGATCTGTACTTTGTTCGCACGAAAGATTGGGCCTCGCTTGGCGCCCTGCTTTGTGCCCGTCTTAGTCGAGGAAATCGTAGCCGTTTGAGCTAATACTCCGGTGTTGAAAACACATAGGAGTAGCAGTGTGAGTGTAAGGAAAATCTTCATTGTTTTCGTCCTTTGTGAGGCGCGCAGAAGCGCGCGGTTAATGGTTAATTGTGAGGTTACTTCCGAAAAACGCGTTTATCTTACTACGTGTGTCAAGTAGGCCGTGCCGGGCAGCCAAATATGTTGGCAATAGTTCAACACTGTGTTACCATCCCAAAGCCCTCACAGATTTCGCCCTAAATTAGACGAACAATGCGAAACCTGCTCCTTTTTCTGGTCATAATTGCCACTTCGGCATGGTCAAGCCTTGGCCAGACCCCTGCCCGTTACCAAGTCGATAATTTCGACTTCACCAATGCTGTCCAAATCCAGACCCCCAAAGTTGAGCCCCCCAAAACAAAACGCCTCGTTCGTCTAACGAGCATGCCGGTAAACCCTTCGCTAGGCGGATTCACTACCGGAAACTCCGACGTCGATAACTTCCTCGTCGAATCCGGCAAGCGCAACTCCGTCGACCCACTGCTGCTCTACTCCATCATGCACCAGGAGTCGAGCTTCAAACCTCGCGCGATGTCTCACAAGGGCGCGCGCGGGCTAATGCAGTTGATGCCGCCGACAGCCAGTCGCTTTGGCGTCACCAACATTTGGGATCCGAAGCAGAACATCGAAGGGGGCGCACGCTACATGCGCTTTCTGCTCGATCTCTTTTCTGGAGACGTGCGTCTCGCGCTGGCGGGCTACAACGCCGGCGAAGGCGCGGTCATAAAGTACGGACTCAACGTTCCGCCTTACAGCGAAACGCAGGAGTATGTTCGACGCATCGGTAAAAGATACAGCCTGATTCGCGACCCACAGGCGGCAGTCACACTGACTGGCGCCGAACTCGCTGCAGCTCAGCACAAAGACCCAACTCCGCTGAACGTCTATGAACGCAGTGTGTTCATGACGAGGCTTCCCGATGGCCGCCTACAGTTAGTCAGCCAGTAATCAAAAGACTATCCACAGCAGATTACGTAAACACAGTCTGTGTAATCTGCGTAATCTGTGGATAGTCTTTTTGTCTTTATGCGCACTGGTGTAGGATTAACTTCATGACTTGTTCCAGTTGCGGAGCATACGTTACCCCCAGCGTCAGGTTTTGTTCGAACTGCGGAGCTCCGGTCGGTGATCCCGATCTGACAAGAATCGCTCGGCTCCAGTCGCGGGCGCTGGAAATAAACGCCGACGAAGACCTCGAACACACAGTCTTCACCGTCCGGCCCACGATGATCTTCATTAAAGCGGGTTACGCGTTAGCGGTTTTGGGTGGCATAGCCCTGGTGTTTCTGCTTGCCTCGCTTGGTGTGCCGGCCTCGATTTCGATCCCGCTCGCGCTTGCGCTGCTGCTGATTCCGGCCTACTACCACGTCAGGCGAAACATGGTTCGCTACACCGTCACGGACTCAAAACTTCAGATCGACACCGGCCTCATCGCTCGCACCACCAAAAACATTCCACTGAGCAAAGTTCAGGACGTGACTGTCTCCGCCACTATTCCTCAACGTCTAATGGGCTTTGGCGACATCATCATCGACAACGCCAGTGAGATTGGCGGTTCGATCGTGATGCACAACATCAGCAGTCCACGCCACTACGCCGACCTTCTTTTGCGTGAATTACGACGCTGGCATTAAACTGAGAAGGTGCTGCCGGAACGCCGAGGGAACATCAAAGCCGCAGCGGTTTCTAAATACAACTTGCAACCGGCCGCACGAGGAGTCTTTTTGCGTTTAGCCAAAGCAATCGTCCTGCTATTTTGCTTGATTGCCATTGGGCCGGAGTCTGCCAAGTCGCAGGCCAATCAAACACCCAATCAAAGATCCAAACAATCAGGGCGAGCTGACGCGGCGGTGTCACAAAAAGGCGAGGAGGTCCGGGATCCTAGTGCCGCCGTTAGTGCCTACGCTGAAGGTGACATTCCGGTGTTGATCAAGCACCTGCCGTCACCTGAAGAAGCTCAGAAAAACGCTGTTTACCTACATAGCTTTACCGATCTGAACAAGCTTGGCTTGTTGCAACCGGTGCTGTCTGCGGTTGAAACGGGCGGTAACGCCGATGCAGCTCTCGCTACTTATGGTCCAAGTAAGGTTCTCATAGTTGAATTCAATACTCCGCAACTGGCAACGGAAAACGATCAACGCATCATCGCTCGCATTCACGAACTCTGGAAACTGGGCGAACCAGCGCCCACCGCATACAGGCGTGTGGGCAATTATTCCGTTTTCGTGTTTGACGCGCCCGACGAACAGACAGCGAAGCAGCTAATCGATCAGGTCAAGTACGAGCAAGTGGTCCAGTGGCTGGGCGACAATCCGTACATCTACAAAGAGGCGGAGGAACGTTACATCAACACAACGCTCGGCGTCCTTATCGCCGTTTTGAAGGCTTCGGGATACGCGCTAATCGGATGTTTGGGAATGGGCGGCTTGATCGGCGGCCTGCTGTTCACGTACAGACGTGCGCAACAAAAAGGCGTCACGGCGTTTTCTGATGCGGGTGGGATGTTGCGACTCAATCTCGACGAACTCACTGCGGAAACTAACCCTTCCAGACTGCTGCGCGAAAGAAACTAGCCGCAGATTATCTCAGATGAACGCTGAGCCACACTGGACTCATCCGGATCAAATCTGCGTTTATCTGCGGAATCTGCGGCTAAAAACCGGGCCAAAAAAATTGCGGGCTGCTGATTTTTCCTGGGAGGCTCCCCCAAGCCTCGTCAAGACGACAATCAGCAGCTCCGCTATTATTGCTCTTCGACTGCGTAACAAGCGCCACTCCGTTCCCCCAAAAGAGTCAAACGCCTGCTTCTAAAAAGATTGTGAGAGGATGCCTCCCCCAAAGCCTCCACTCACCGCAGTTGTAAAAGAGCCTGACCCGATTTACCCTTATCTACCCTTCTTGTTCTGTTCCCTCCTTCGCAACGGCCGTGCCACCTTCGCTTTCGGAAACCCGAAGCCTCCGGGATCTCATTTTGCTGGAGTTTTTGCCCTCCCAGACTCGAAATCACTGCGGCGTAATAGGCCAAAGTTGTACACCTTCAATACAATCTGACAGTACAGCCGCATGATTATCGCTCGGTGTTTATGGCAGGGCTCCGATGACCTCATCGACCTCGGTGGAGGTGTTGTAGAGGTGCGGTGCGATTCGCAGGCGATCAATGCGCGGGGCAGTGATGATCTTTCTTTCTTTAAGATGCGCATACAGCTTCATAGCCGACCACCCTTTGTACGGTTCAAGACAAACGATCTGAGACTTTTCACCGGGCGCACGCGAACTCACGACGTTGTAGTTCCTCGCCTTGAGAGCTTCGCATAGATAATCGGTCAATTCTTCCAGGTAGTTAGCAATGTTCTGAACTCCAATCCTACTGAGAAGCTCAAGGCTGGCCTTGAAACCGTGGATCAGCGACGCAGGGCCAGTGCCCGTTTCCCACGCCAGTGCGCCGCAGTTCCAGCCCTGCTCGAAGTTGAGGTAGTCGTCCGGGTCCGGAACGCTGACCCAGCCCACGAGCGTCGGTTGAATTCGTTCAAGCGCGCGATCGGAGAGGTAGAGGTACCCGACGCCCTCAGGACTCAACAACCATTTGTGACCTCCGCCTGCGGCGACATCGATCAATTCCGCCTCGACATCCGTCGGAATAACGCCAAGCGCCTGAATTGCGTCCACGACGAGTAAAGCATCGTGCCGTCGAGCGAGGCGTCCGAGGCGTTCGAGATCCGCGCGAAATCCGGAGGCATACTGCACGTGACTGATTGCTATCACGCGCGTGTGCTGATCGACCAGGCTCTCGAACTCTGCCAAATCAATCCGACCTCGGCGTTCTTCGCACATGCGCACCTCGACGCCGGAGGCGTCGCGGAGACGCAGCCACGGGTAGACGTTGGAAGGAAACTCATGGCTGAAAGTGACGACGTTTTCGCCGGGTTTCCACGCCAAACCGTTGGCGACGGTCGAAAGCGCGTCCGAAGTGTTTCGTACAAATGCGACTTGTTCGGGACGTGCGCCCAGGAGGCTTGCGAGTAACTGGCGTGCTTGTTCCTTCACCGCAAGCCAACTGCGAAAGTTGGCTGAGCCGTTTTGGTTAACGTCCTTGAGCTGAGCTTCAACCGCCTGGATAGTGGTAATTGGCGGCGGGGAGATAGCGGCGTGGTTGAAGTAGATCGCGCGCTCGGTGACGGGAAACAAAGAGCGCATTTCCGGTGTCCCACAAACTGTTACTTCAATCATTTGGAATGCTTTGTGGCTTTCTCAACGAGAACGACGCCCTGACTTCGCCAACGAGGTCTCCACGCCGGTTCAGCACCGGAAAGAATGCATACCGCGATACAGCGTCGAGCGACTCATCCGCCAGCACACCGAGTTGGCGTAACGATTCGATAACGACTGTCGGGCGTGCACGCTTGTCGTCGCCATCCTCGATTTTAATCGCGAGGCCTAAACCCTTCGGCCACTCTTCACACGGATTGACGCCGGCGGTGTAAACACCCTCGGCGCCAACTTTTGAAATTAGACGTCCGGGCGCTGCGCGCATGAGCTCCGTGTCGAGTCGATCTGAAGTGCCGCCGATCACTTCCGGGTACGCATTCATCACTCGCACAATTCGTTGGCAAGCATCGCGTGTGGGTTTATCAAAATTTGGCGGCGGTGAAACCAGTCTCGCAAACGCCAGCGCCATCGCTTTCATAGTGATCCCAAAGATCGGAGCTCCGCAGCCATCGACGGCAACAGCCATATCCGTCACCGAAATATCTGAGAACTGCGATAGCTTTTCAGCAATCGCTTTTTGTACGGGGTTCTCGGGACTGTCGTAGTTCTCAGTTGAAGCACCCAGGTGTTTTGCTACTGCAAGCATTCCTGCGTGCTTGCCGGAACAGTTGTTTTGCAGCACCTTGGGCGCCTGGCCTTGTAAACGGAGTTTCGCAGCTTCTTCGACGCTGTAAGGCTCGTGCACGCCGCACTTCAGTGCTTCAGGACCGAGACCTATCTTGTGCAACATCGATGCGGCGAGTTCGGTATGAATCGGTTCCCCGTTATGTGAGGCGCAGACAAGTGCCACTTCGCGATCCGTGAAGCCGAACCTATCGGCAGCTCCCGTCACGAGCAGAGGCAATGCCTGAAAAGGCTTCGCCGAAGATCGGAGAAAGGTCACATTCTCCGGCGAACCAGCGTAGTTGATAATGTTTCCGTCAGGCTCGACAACGACGATGTGACCGCGATGTCTTGATTCAGTGATCGCTCCTCGTTTAACTTCAACGAGTGGATCGGCAATCGGAATTTGATTGGCAGACATTTACCGCGCATCTTGCCACAAAGAAGCGCAAAAAGCAGCCGCAGACGAACGCAGATGAATGCTGATTTGATTTGCATTAATCAGCGTGCACCTGCGCAAATCTGCGGCTGCTTTGTCTGGCTTAGAACGCGGCTACTTTTTGCGGCCGCCGAGGCTAAGCACGGTAAGTTTCACAGTACGTCGTCCAAAACGCATGGCTTCTCGCGATGTCGGTGTCCAAATATCGATGCGACGCCCGCGCACCATGCCGCCGGTGTCGGCAACCAGGTACTCACCACTGTACGCGCCCGCTTGGATGCGAACTCGCGACCCCAACGGCAAATGCCGAGGGTCGGCGGCAATCAAACCTTTGGAAACCATTCGCCCACTCGCCGTGCGTCCGCGCAAACTGTACGCGGTCGCTACGTATTGCTTTGGCGGCACAACGTAGGCTTCCTCAACGGCGATCTTCTCGCCTAAGGTTCCTTTGGAACTGATATCAGAAGGGATATCGAATG
>JBKPJS010000455.1:0-5606 GCA_046730815.1 Acidobacteriota bacterium | reverse complement strand
GAGCTCGTCGTTTCATCCAACGTGAGCCTGCGAGTGTTTTACGATCTCGACACTCCCATCACACTCGAAGCACTACAAAAAGGTGAGCAACTCGCTTACATTGGTCCACGCAAACTCACCGACTTTGATCTTGTTCTAAGTTACACCGGCGGCGCAGCGTTGACTGCTCTACAGGATCAACTTGGTGCTCAACGCGTGGTTCCGCTGTTCGGCAGTGTCGATCCCGATATTCATCATCCGGCGCCTGCGCTTTCGCGGTACGAAGCAGATCTTTCTTATCTCGGAACCTATGCTCCCGACCGGCAATCGCTGGTTGATCGCCTCTTTATTCAAGTCGCGCGCAGAATGCCCGATCGACGGTTCATGCTTGGGGGATCGAAGTATCCTATCGATTTTCCCTGGCAGCAAAACATCTGGTACGCGCAGCACGTCCCACCTTCTGCGCATGCATCATTCTTTTGCTCTTCGCCACTAACTCTTAACGTCACACGTAGCGCCATGTCGCGAATGGGCTACTGTCCATCGGGCCGCCTTTTTGAAGCGGCCGCGTGCGGTGTGGCGATCGTGTCGGATGAGTGGGCTGGCCTGGAAACGTTTTTTGAGCCTGGAGTTGAGCTGATCGTCGCGCATACGACCGACGACGTGATCGCAGCGCTGCAACTGTCAGAAGCTGAGATTTCGAGAATCGCTAAAGCGGGTCGTCAACGAGTACTCGAATCGCACACGGCAGCTCATCGAGCGGCGGAACTGGAGAGGATTTTCAGCGCAGCTCGAGGAATGCCCCCAATCGAAAGTTTTTATCAACCGCAAATGGTTGCTGAGGTTTAGCAGTATGTGGGGAATTGTGCCGGCGGCAGGCATTGGTAGCCGCATTCAGCCACTCGCGTTTTCGAAAGAGCTGTTGCCGGTTGGCAGCCGCATCGAGAACGGCATCGAACGCCCGCGCGCCGTCAGCGAGTATCTGGTCGAACGAATGATCAAGGGTGGCGCCACTAAGATCTGTTTCGTGGTCTCACCGGGCAAATCTGACATCTTCGAGTATTTCGGCGGTGAGATTGGACCGACGACTCTTTGCTACACGGTGCAACGAACCGCCGCCGGGTTGTGTGATGCGATCTTTCGAGCAGTGCCCTTTATCGAATCGAATGAGGTCGTGCTTATTGGTCTACCCGATACGATCTGGTTTCCCGAGGATGGTTTTTGTGCGCTTCGTGATGATCGGCTGTCGTTCCTGGTCTTTCCGGTTGACAAGCCGGAGTTTTTCGACGCTGTCGTGGCCGACGAACATGGTCGCGTACTCCGAATCGAGGTGAAGCAGCCGGACGCGAGCTCATCGTGGGTGTGGGGAGCATTCAAGATGCCGGGGTCGATCCTGCATCAGCTTTATGCGTTGTGGCGCAAACGCGAGCGTCGCGACGAATACATCGGGACACTCGTCAATGCTTTTCTCGCGGAAGGTGGTGAAGCGTTTTCCGTTGCGGCTGGAGAAGTGTATGTGGATGTCGGCACGCTCAATGGCTATCGTGAAGCGATGCGCGTACTGGGCAAGCAGAATGATGTGATGGCAAATACGTTGGCTAATTCGAGCCCCGGGCTGTTTCAACCCTGGGGAAGATAGAATGAAGGCGCTCGAAAAAGAAATGATGACTACGGGACAGATCCGGCGTCGAGTTGAGGAGCTGGGCCAATGGTTTCATAACCTGGATCTCGGCGGAGTGAAGACGGCTCCAGATCATTTTCTCGGAGACTACCCGGCTGTTAAGTGGCAACGGTTTTCCGCCGCCATTCCTGTTGATCTGCACGGAAAATCTGTACTCGACATTGGCTGCAATGCGGGTTTTTATTCAATCCAGATGAAGCAACGCGGCGCGGAACGCGTTGTGGCTATCGACACGGACGAAAAATACCTGGACCAGGCTCGTTTTGCCGCAGAGGTGAGCGGCGTGGAGATTGAGTTTCGAAATCTTTCCGTCTATCGAGTTGGCGAACTCCACGAGCGGTTCGATCTGGTGCTCTTCATGGGTGTCTTGTATCACTTGCGACACCCGCTGCTCGCGCTCGAGCTGCTGCACGAACATGTCGTTTCCGATCTACTCGTCGTCCAATCGATGCTTCGCGGTTCGCAGGAGACGATGGAAGTTCCGCCTGACTTTCACTTCTGGGAAAACGAAGTCTTCGAGGACGAGAGATTTCCTCGCATGTATTTTGTCGAAAAGCGATTTGCGAATGATCCGACAAACTGGTGGATTCCGAATCGCGCTTGTTTTGAAGCGATGTTGCGAAGCGCAGGGTTTGAGATCCTGGACCATCCTGAAGACGAGGTCTTCATTTGCCGCTGGACCGAAGTGACGGGACCGGTGAATTTTGAGAAAGAGCTGCGGGAGATCACCCGATGATTGAAGCAGTGATGTTCTGGAACGAGCCCAACAACAAATCCCATTGGGATTTTGAAATCGATCCGGATTGGGAAAAGTTTGCCGCGATGGTGAAGCTCGCCGCGGAAGCCGTCAAGTCGGAGAATGCACGGCTGCTGCGAGTGTTGGGAGGCATTTCGCCGATCGATCCGGCTTTCATTCGCAATATGGACGCGAAAGGTGTGTTGAGCTGTCTTGATGTAGTCGCATTACACGGTTTTCCGCTCGACTGGAATCATTGGACCATCAACGAGTGGCCGGACAAGATTCAGGAAATCCGCGAGGTGACGAACTTACCGATCTGGATCTCGGAAGTTGGAGCATCGACTTTTGGCGCCGAAGAAATTCAAGAGTTTGGCTTGCGTCGTTCGGCTGAGTTGCTCATCGGGCGCGTGCCGCGCATTCACTGGTACAGCCTTTACGATCTACCGCAAGCATGGCCTGCTACGACGCGTCATCGCGAAGCCGAAGGTTCGGCTTACTATCGTCACTTCCACATGGGACTGCTGGATGAACACGGAAATCCCAAGCGCGCTTTGTGGCAGTTTACAGACTATTCTCCCGAGCTCGGAATCTGCCAGTGGTTTCATTTCAACGATCACCGGCTCGATAAGGCGGTCGAGTGGTTGCAGCGATTGGGAGTGAAATACCTGCGCACTGGTCTTAGCTGGTCCGACACGGAACGTCCGGACTACGAAGCATGGTTTGATCGAATGATGAGGAGGCTCGAACCATTCGAGGTCACGCTCACGTTTTGTTTCACGCCGGAGTCAAAAGGTATCAACACCCATCACACCAGCGCCCCGCGAAATATCGAAGAGTACGCCGACTTCTGCACTCAGATGGTCCGCCGCTACGCGTAGAAGGGAGTCATTTTTACAGGATTGACCGGATTAGACAGGATTTACATGTTTATCCTGATAAATCATGTGAATCCTGTAAAGCACGAGCGGCAGGATCAAAATCAACGGCAGCACGAGCACGAAAGTGAAGTGTTCCCAGAACGCGGCGCCCTGTTGCCAGGAGCCGTTCGCCAATGGGATGCCGAGTGTTATCGCGTAGTAGATGACCAGCGGGAACAAGAACCGTTTCACAGAATAGGATCGCTCGATCAGCATAAAGAGCACCAACAGAAATCCAAAATAGACCACGATTCCTTCGAGCCGGTGCATCTGGTTCCCCGTCAGCCAGCTCACTTTCGCCGGATGAAGCGCAATCCAAATCCGCGTTGTGTTCGCAACGAGCGTCGTCGCATACGCGATTCCGGCCGTGAGTGGAAGAAACCGCCAGCTAACACTTTGAAACCGGTGGCGCCACAGACGCCTGAGCCCGAGCATCACGAACGACGTGATCAGAAAATTGACTCCCGCACACGGCGCAGCGATCACAAAGCTGTGATCGCTGCTCATGTATCCAGTCAACGATTCAAACTCAAACGACTTGCTACTCAACAACTCCACCAACACCGTCGTTGGAGCGAGAATCCAGCGCAACTCATCCGCAGTCGCCGTCGAGTAATAAAACTTCAGTGCCAGAGCGCACAGCAATACAACTAACAACTGTGCGCTCCAGATTGTTTTGCGACTCATACAAACCACCGTCTCCTTCGCAGGATCATGATGGTTGCCATTAGCAGCGAGCCGAGAACCAGCCAGACCAGCTCAGGCTCACTTCCGACCTCAGTCCCATTGCCCACAGCCATGTCGCTCACGTGTAACGGAAGCGGCAACGGTTGCTTTACGTCCTCTGCCGACCCAGTCGGATTTGTCACCACTTCCCGCACCGCAATGAACGACGTGTAGCGAGTCAATAAGTTGTACTTCAGACCCAGCGCGGTAATCGCTTTCGCGCTCTCTTCCTCTACATCCGACGCGCCGTAATCAGACAACTCAGCAATTCGCGAGCGTGCCCAGAGATAACGCAGCGCACTATTGCCTTCATCCGGCTGGCTGCCGGCGATGTCGTAACGACTAATATAGTCGCCCTGCCCTGTCTTACCGGTAAGTTCGATAGTTCCCGCAACTGGCCCGCGCCATTTGCCAAAAAGAATGATTGGACGCTGGGCCAGCAGGTCGGGAAACACAACCGGGTTCACGTCATACGTATCGAAACCAATTGAGCGAACGTGTATGTCAGTCAACACTGGCGTTTCAATGTACTCGCGAAACTTGGCGGCAATGTTTTCCGCTTCAGCTTCTTCGGTGACAATGAACGGCTCACCCATCCCAGCCTTCGCTACGCCTTCAATGAGGTAACGATTTACTGCCGTGCCGATACCAAACGCGAACACGTTGCAATGATTCAGATTGGCGCGAATGTGATCGAACACTCCCTGCTCGCCGGATATGTAGCCATCCGTGACGAGTACGACGCTGCGAGAGATGCCTTCCTGTCGCGGCAGACTCATCGCCTGTTGGATCGCTGGGAGCAATTCAGTTCCACCGCCACCGTGCTGCTGCTCCAGTAAACCAATCGCCCTGCCGATGTTCTGCTGATTTGCCTGTAATGATTGCGGCGAGAGTACGTTTGCGTCTCCGGCAAACAGGACCACGTTGAACAGATCCGTTGGGCGTAGCTTGCCAATCAGGTCTTTCAGAAGCCGCTTGGACGTGTTCAGTGGGAAACCTATCATCGAGCCTGAGACGTCAACTACGAAGATGTACTCACGCGGTGGTATGTCTTCAATCGCGACGCGCTGGGGTGGTTGGGCCATGTAGAGAAAGAAGTTTTCATCCTGTCCCTGGAAGAGGAGTAAACCCGACATGATCTGCTGGCCAGCCAGGCGATAACGAAGCACAAAATCTCGATTGCCCTGAAAAGGATCCGAATCGTCCAGGGTCAATTGAACATTCGTGGGATTCCACCACTTAGGGTAGATCTGGTGCGACGGACACGACACATCGTAAACAGGTACGCCGCCAAAGATTTTGGCCGAAATGTGAAGTGAACTTTTTGGCTGTTGACCCTGATGTTGATAGGGAGTCTCGACGAAGCCGTCTTCCTTCTTCGCCGGATTTTGCGGCGACGCGTACCGCGGTCCGACAACCGTTGGAAACACGACCTCGTAAACATTGTCGGTTGGCACGAGAAGCTCGGTGTAGCGCAGCTCAATCTCCACCTGCTCCTGCGGCATGATGTTGGCCAAACTCATTGAAAAAACGTTTGGCCGTTGCTGCTCCAAAAGCGATGCGC
>JBKPJS010000454.1:0-3241 GCA_046730815.1 Acidobacteriota bacterium | reverse complement strand
GAATTGACATGGATGCTGTGGTGGGGAAACTTACGATAGACAAGACACCTGAGGCGCCTAGCGGCGCCTCAGTTGTCCGGGCTGATGTAACTACATAGTGTTGATGCTTGCCCAGCTAATTCAAGCGAGTCAACGTGTCACATCGATGAGCATGGCTTATCGTAATGAAACTGCAAGCCGACGGCATCAGTCATAACACCTACGACTAATAGGTAATTTCACCTATATTCAATTCTTTTGCCCAAAAATATAACGCGCGATTTCCACCCGATTGCTGAAACCTTTTTTATCCAATATGTGACTGATGTGGTTCTCTACAGTGCGAACGCTAATCTCCAGTTCAGCAGCTATCTCTTTGTTACTCAAACCGCGCGAAACGGCAAGCGCGACCCGATTCTCAGCATCTGTGAGCCCTTCATCATGAAAGCTTGACGACTCCTCGGCCTTCGCGAAGCCAACGAGCCGCGCAATTTCAGAATGCGTTCGTTCCACCCGATTAAGAATTCCATTCACGACGGCAATTAGTTCGTCGGGCTCGAACGGCTTAGTCAGGTAAGCATCGATACCCGCACGGAAACCCTCGATACGATCCGCCGTTTCGTCTTTGGCAGTGAGAAATACTATTGGCACAAGGGCTGTTCTTGGTGAGCCCCGTAGTTGGCGGGCAAGCCTGTATCCATCCATTCCCGGCATTCTGATATCACTGATAATGAGGTCGGGCACCGATTCAGCCAATTGCAGCAGGGCTTCCTGGCCGCTGCGGGCTGTGCTCACTTCGTAGCTTTCCGCCTTGAGGCATGCAGCAACAGCGCGAAGAAGATTCGGCTCGTCGTCAACTACCAACAAGCGCTTTGACATCAGCATCCTCCTCACTCTTTCTCGTATCAATCCACAGAGGTAACAACACTCTGACGCTTGTGCCCACACCTTGTTTACTGTGGACACTTATTTCGCCGTCAAGTTGCGCGACGATGTGTTGAGCTAAATAAAGGCCCAGGCCAACTCCCGGCGCTGCCGTTCCAGGTGAAATTGCCGGGCCGTCTTCCTCGTCCTCGGCGGCGCGATAGAACTTGTTGAAGACACGTGGTAAATCAGTTTCAGAAATTCCTTTACCGGTATCTCTTACGACGATCGCCATCATCTCACCTGCCTGCTCTGCGGAAACCACAATGTCACCGCCCTCAGGCGTATACTTGATCGCGTTATCAATCAAACCACGAAGCACTCTCCGCAATGCTTCGAAGTCACCGTTCACCGGCGGTAATTCGGCGGGCACGTTCATAGTTAGCTTAAGGCCATGCGATTCCGCGCTGTGTCGTTCCACGCTTACGCAGGAGGATATCAACTCATTAACCAGCACCCGCGTTTTGCGAAGCTTGTAGTCGCCCGATTCAATACGCGAAAGATCCAGCAGATTCCCGACGAAATCAATTTGCCTTTCACATTCGATGGCAATAGTTTTCGCGTAGTCGAGCTTTTCCTCTTCGCTTAGGCCACTTCGCTGAAGCAGATGGGCCAAGAGTTTGATTGTCGTGAGGGGCGTTTTCAGTTCGTGAGAAACACTGCTGACAAATTCGGATTTCAATTGGTCCAACTCAGTCAGTCGTTCCTCGCGCTCGGCGATTTGCGTAGCCATGGTGTTGAAGGCCGATCCCAGATCTGCTAGCTCGCCACCTCCACGCAGTGACGCTCGCGCCGTCAGATCACCACTGCCCAGTTGTTGCGCGGTCGAGCGTAGTTGTCGGACAGGCCGCACGATACTTCGTTCGATTACCAGCGCTGCGCAAACCGCAAGCAACAATGCGATGAGTCCCACGAGGGCATAACGAATGAGGCGGCGCCGCGCCGGTTCATACAACGTCGAGCTGGGAATTCCGATCATTGCAACCAGGCCAGTGTCTCTGACGTGAGCAACTCCATACACGCGCTTTATGCCGTCAATCGGACTCGTGAGCTCGACGACGTTTGTATGTTCATTTGTGAGCACGGAAGAAAGTGGTGCCCAACTTACATCCACTTCTGAAGGAGCTTCGGAGCCTCGACGTCTGTAGAGCACGCGACCATCTGCATCCACGACAGTAATGACAACCTGTTGCGAGAGCTCGATACTGTCGAAGAGTTCATTGATTGCGGCGCCATCTATCCGCGCAATCACAGCGCCGCCTTTTTGGACGGGGACGGCGATAATCACGATCGGCCGGGCTTCATCTACGGTGCGGTCGGTAACCACCGCCCACGAATTATGTTCACGCATTTGCGAAACGAGATAATCGCCGAGAGCGTTTGGCAGGATCTCTCTGCGACTTGGCTGCGACATTATCGTCGTGCCGGCAGCATTAGTAATTCGCAGGTCCAGCCAGAAAGGTCGTGTTCGTAGAACGTTTGCAAGGTTTTCATGAATGGCGGGAGTGCGTGTGTCTTTGTCACCAGCCAGGGCTGCAATGGCATCTAAAGCCTTCTTCTGATCGTCCAGCCAACGCTCGAGAGCTACAGATGCGAGATCGACCTGTTGCTTCACCGAATCGTTCAACTGGGAGCGACTTAGTCGCCACATATTTCTGAGGTCAATCGCACCGACGACTACCAGGGGTACAGCTATACCAGCGGCCAGCAGCAATAATTTGCCGCGAATTCCCAACGTTTATCTCCTTCACTTAATGCTTAAAAGTATAGAGCAGTTTTCACGCAAAGGCGCAAAGATGCGAGGAAAAGTTTGGAATAAACCTACTTTGCACGAAAGTCATTTAAGGCGCGTATCGTTGCGGCTTTGCCGCCGGATGTGAGGCGAGGCTATGCCTCGCCCCTTGAGTTCATTGACGTTCGGGCTGTGCCCCTGGTTCGGCCTCTGGCCATAAAAAGACTTGGGGCAGAGCCCGAACGCAGGGCACAGCCCATTCGGAAATTCAGGGTGAGCGGCGAGGCATAGCCTCGCCTCACATCCGGCGGCATAGCCGTGGCTACATTTGGAGAGTGATTTTCGTGCAAAGCCGCACAAACCCTACTTGCGCCTTTGCGTGAACTGCTGGTTGGGGTATGCGAATTATGAAGGAGACGCTGTATAAATCAGCGCAGCCTCACATTTTCTGCATAGTGATGGTGATAATCGGTTTGTCGCCGGCGGTGCGATTGTAAGAAACCCAATAGCCCGCTTCCGGATAACGCTTGAGCTGATACATCGAACCGTCAGGTTTCGCCTCTAGCTGCATTCCGAGCACCGCGTCAGGCGCCGGCGCATTACCTG
>JBKPJS010000453.1:0-7286 GCA_046730815.1 Acidobacteriota bacterium | reverse complement strand
TCGTGGGCTCGGAGATGTGTATAAGAGACAGCGCAGAGACTGTGAAACGTCGAGACCAGCGGCAGGCTCGCACGTTCCTGAGTGCGCAGCAGGCGTTGCACACGCTGCCGCATCTCGTCGGCGGCTTTGTTCGTGAAAGTCACCGCCAGGATATTCCAGCTCGGGATGTTCTTTTCGGCGATCAAATAAGCGATGCGATGCGCGATGACGCGCGTCTTGCCCGAGCCTGCGCCGGCAAGAATCAGGAGCGGACCCTCGGTAGCGAGGACAGCTTCTCGTTGTTGTTCGTTTAATTGTGACAGGAATTCCGAATCCACGAGTGGAAGCATTTAACCACGGATGACACGGATTAAAAAACACGGATCGACACTGAAATAAATCCGTGTTTTTATCCGTGTAATCCGTGGTTAAGTTTGACCGCAAGAATCGGGTAGATTCAGGATATTGTGATATCTACAATTCACGCATGAACAATGACCAACTATGGCAAGCCGTAATGTCAAAAGACACCCGCTTTGACGGGCAATTCGTCTTTGCGGTCAGTTCCACAGGAGTTTACTGCCGCCCTTCGTGTCCGTCGCGTCGCGCACATCGTGAGCGGGTCAAGTTTTTCGCTCTGCCCGAAGCTGCCGAGCAGGCCGGCTTTCGCGCCTGTTTGCGCTGCCAGCCGCAACGCGCTCACGTTCTCGATCCGCAGATTGAACTGGTACAACGTGTCTGCCGTTATCTCAACACCAGCGACAGCGAAACACTCAAGCTCGCGGAACTCGCATCGCACACCGGCGTCAGCGTGTTTCACTTGCAACGCACGTTCAAGCGCGTCATGGGCATCAGTCCGCGGCAGTATCTCGCGGCGCGCCGCTTCGGCAATTTCAAGACGCTGGTTCGCAAGGGTGATTCGGTGACGAGTGCGTTATACGAGTCAGGATTTAACTCCAGCAGCCGCCTCTACGAACACGCTGCCGAAGAACTGGGAATGACTCCGGCGACTTACAGTCGTGGCGGTCGAGGCGTGAATATCAACTACACGATTGTCGCTTCACCGATGGGTCGTTTGCTGGTTGCGATAACTGAGCGCGGCGTGTGCGCAGTAAGAATGGGTGACTCGGATGCGGAGCTTGAAAAAGACGTGCGCGCGGAGTTTCCACAGGCGCAGATCAAACGCGACGATTCAGTTTTGCGCGAGCCCGTCCAGAAGATTCTGAATCATCTCGATAACAACGATCCGCGTCTCGATCTGCCGTTGGACATCAGGGCAACTGCCTTTCAACGGCAGGTGTGGGAGAAACTGCGAGCGATACCGTACGGAGAGACAGTCTCGTACGGCGAAGTTGCGAAAGCGTTGGGCAAACCCGGCGCGGTTCGTGCTGTCGGGCGCGCGTGCGCAACAAATCCGGTTGCCTTAGTGATCCCGTGTCATCGTGTCGTGCGCGAAGACAAGAGCCTCGGCGGTTATCGCTGGGGATTGGAGCGGAAGAAGAAGTTATTAGAGCACGAACGAGCGCGGCCCTTTTCGTCTGCTGATTGCGCGTTAGAGGAGGCGGGGGGCAAAACGGCGCAGTAGCCAGGCACTCTTGGGGGATGTAGTGCCGCAGCCGTTTGCCCCCGAGGGGCGCCGCAGATGAACGCAGATAAACGCGGATGAAGATCTAATCTGCGCTCATCCGCGTTTATCTGCGGCTTATTCTACTGTGACCGATTTAGCGAGGTTTCGTGGCTGGTCCACGTCACAACCGCGGCGCACCGCGATGTGGTAGGCGAGTAGCTGGAGCGGGATGATTGACAGAATCGGAGAGAGAAGATCGCTCGCCGCCGGAAGCTCAATCACGTGATCAGAAACGACTGACGATATCGAATCACCTTCGGTCAGTACCGAAATCACGATACCCTCACGCGCCTTAACTTCCACGATATTCGAATGCGTCTTTTCATAGCGAAGCTCTGAAGCGCGGTTGCCTTCTTCGCGAGTGTTGATGAAGAGCACCGGTAAGCGTTCGTCGATCAGCGCGTTTGGACCATGCTTCATTTCGCCGGCCGGATAACCTTCGGCGTGAATATAAGAAATCTCTTTCAGTTTCAAGGCGCCTTCAAGCGCCACGGGGAAGTTGATGCCCCGGCCGAGGTACAGAAAATCGGTTGAGCGGAAGAACTCCTTCGAGAGCTCCTCAATGCCGTCCGAATCGTTGAGCAGGTGCTCGAGTTTGACTGGGAGTTCCGCCAGCTCCTGTGCGTGGAAACGAGCCTGGTCTTCAGAAAGCGCGCCACGCAGTTGGCCCAGGTACAAACCAAGCAGGTAGAGCGCGATCATCTGACCGGTAAATGCCTTTGTCGAAGCAACGCCAATTTCCGGACCGGCGTGAGTCAGAATCGTTCCGTCAGCCTCGCGCACGATCATCGACCCTTGCACGTTGCAGATCGCCAACACCTTCGAGCCGAGTTCTTTTGCTTCGCGTAGCGCCGCGATCGTGTCGGCCGTTTCTCCCGACTGAGAAATCACGAGCAACAACGTGTCGCCATTCATCACCGGATCCCGGTAACGAAATTCGGAAGCGTAATCGACATCAACCGGTATTCGCGCGAGCTGCTCGATCATGTACTTACCGGCTAGACCTGCGTGCCAGGAGGTGCCACATGCGGCAATCTTGATCGACGTGAAGCGTTTGAAGTCCGCTTCGGTGATGTTGTTCATCTCGTCGAGGAAAACTCGTCCGGTATCGAGCGATATCCGGCCCTGCACCGTGTCGCGGACTGAGCGCGGCTGCTCGTAAATTTCCTTGAGCATGAAATGCTTGAAGCCGCCCTTCTCCGCCATGATCGGATCCCACGTGATTCGCTGGATCGAAGGCTGCACGGAGTTCCCTTCGAAATCGGTCACGCGAACGGCGTCTTTATTAATGATGGCGATCTCGCCGTCGCCGAGGAAGAAGACGTCTCGTGTGTGTTGGAGAATCGGTGGAATGTCCGAGGCCACAAAAAATTCACGGTCGCCGAGACCAATAACGACGGGAGGTCCCTGCCGAACTGCGATGATGGTATCCGGCTCGTCGGCGTTGATAATTGAAAGCGCGAAGATGCCGCGTAGCTCAGAAACTGCCGAACGTACCGCCTGCTCGAAATTGGAATTCTTTCGAAGGTATTCCTCGATCAGATGGGCCATGATCTCCGTGTCGGTTTCTGTAACGAACCGGTGATCCGATTTACGCAGTCGCTCTTTTAGTTGCAGATAGTTTTCGATGATGCCGTTGTGCACGACGACTACGCGGCCGGTGCAGTCGCGATGCGGGTGCGCGTTTTCTTCGGTGGGCCGCCCGTGTGTGGCCCAACGCGTATGGCCGATGCCGTAAGTGCCGTCAAGCGGACTGAGGCGGATGGTCTCTTCGAGGTTGCGCAGTTTTCCCTCGGCGCGGCGGATCTCGAGTTCGTGACCTTCATTGACGACCGCGATGCCGGCTGAGTCGTAGCCGCGATATTCGAGTTTTCGCAGCCCATCGATAATGAGCGGCACCACTTGTTTGTTGCCTACGTAACCAACGATTCCACACATACCTTGTGATCGACTCCTCTTTTAACCACGGATGACACAGATTTTAAATCGGATTTAAATCGGATTTTTTATCGTGTCATCCGCGGCTCAGTTTTTTCTTAAGTTGCGCTGGTACTCCAGCAACTAACGAGTCCGGTGGCACGTCTTTGGTGACCACGGATCCCGCCCCGGTTACCGAACGAGCACCGACGCGCACCGGGGCTACCAGCATCGTGTCGGAACCAACTTTAACATCCTCTTCGATGATTGTTTCGTGCTTGTTAATACCATCGAAGTTACACGTGACCGTCCCGGCGCCGATGTTTGTCCGTTCACCAATCGTCGCATCTCCGAGATACGTGAGATGCATGGCCTTCGTGCCGCGCTTCAGTCGCGACTTCTTGACCTCCACGAAGTTTCCTACGGTCGCCCTCTCCTCAAGCATCGCATTCATCCGCAAGTGCGCAAAAGGTCCAACCGAACAGTTCGCTTCAACTTCGGAATCAACGATGACAGAATGATCCTTCACTACAACTCCATCACCCAAACGAGAGTTCGTGATGCGCGCCCCCGAACGAATTACACAACCTTCGCCGATTACCGACTTGCCTTCGATCGTTACGTTTGGATGAATGACTGAATCGCGCCCGACCTGGGCTTCAGCGCTTATATAAGCGTGAGATGGATCGATGAACGTCACCCCGCCATCGATCATCAAGCGGCGAATCGCCGTTCGTCGTATTAGATTTTCAAACTCGGCCAGCTCAGCTCGAGTATTGATTCCGTAAACCTCGCGAGCGTCGTTGTGCAGGTAGATGTTGACCTTGCCGCCGCTCGCCAGGATGATTTCCGGTACGTCCGTCAAATAGTATTCGCCCTGCTCGTTTTTAGGTTCAACGCGACGCAATGCCGGAAAGAGATCTTTTGCTTCGAAGCAGTAAATACCCGAGTTGATCTCTTTTACCTGGCGCACTTCATCACTCGCATCTCTCTGTTCGACAATTTTCCGGAAGCCGCCATTCTCATCGCGAATTACGCGCCCGTAGCCTGTCGGGTTTTCAAGACGAACACTCAGGATCGAACAGGCGGCGCCGGAGTTGTTGTGCTGCTCGATAAGGTTTTTGAGCGTCTCTACCCGGATCATCGGCACATCGCCCGAGAGGACAAGGACCAGCGAGTCTGAATTCTCGAGCCGGCTTCGTGCGGATTCAACAGCGTCGCCCGTGCCGCGCTGTTTTTCCTGGATTACGAAACTTGCCAGGTGGCCAACTGCTGCCAGTGTCGCCTGCTCAACCTCTTCAGCCTGATGACCAACCACCACGATGATCGAGCTCGGTTCCAACGCCTGCGCGGCTCTCGAAACGTGTGCAATTAAGGGCTCGCCCCCAAGCTCGTGCAGCACTTTCGCCCGGCGGGACTTCATTCTCGTTCCCAAGCCTGCCGCCATGATTATGATGTTCAATTGTTTTTGCATGAGTACCAATTCAAACCGTGACGGTGGCCTGCGCCTGCTTGCGACAGTAGAGTACAACTTCAGCCAGACGATCTGAGTTGTGCCTGACTTTTTCGCCGTCGTACAGCAAGTCAGCGCGCACGATCTCCGTGGTCTGATCGAGCGCATCGTCAATCGAATCACCGAGGCCGATCTGATAAGCACCCTCGGCTGCGTAACGTTCCGCTTGTTCGCTGCTGATCCGTCGATTGTTGACGATTACAAAATCAAAGTGAATTTCGGGCGCGTACTTCTTGATCGTTTCGAGATGCTTTCGCGCGCTGTACCCGTCAGTCTCGCCGGGCTGGGTCATGAGGTTATTCACGAAGATTTTGGTCGCGCGGCTTTGACCGATCACGCGCGCGACCTGGGCGACCAGAAGGTTCGGTAAGATGCTGGTGTAGAGCGAGCCTGGCCCAACCGTGATGATGTCGGCGGCGCGAATCGCTTTTAACGCCTGGGGCAAGGGCAGGCATTGTTCAGGCTCGAGTCGAAGCCGGCGAATTGGAGTTTTTGAAGCCGAGATCTGAGTCTCGCCACGCACGATTGATCCATCCTCGAGTTCCGCGGCTAATCTCACGTCACTTATCGTCGCGGGAAAGATGTGACCCTTGCTCGCGATAATTTCAGACGACAGGCGTATCGCTTCGGTGAAATCTCCTGTGATTTCAGTTAGCGCGGCTAGAAACAGGTTACCGAAGCTATGTCCTCCAAGCTCGCCATCGCCACGAAAGCGATAACGGAAGAGACGTGACAACAGGTGCGAATCCTCCGAAAGCGCGATCATGCAGTTGCGGATATCGCCGGGAGGCAGCATCTGTAGTTCTTCGCGGAGACGTCCGGAACTGCCGCCGTCGTCGGAAACAGTGACGATAGCCGACAGGCTTTCAATCCAAATCTCTTCTTCAGTCTTGGCAACCAGACGCTTGAGACCGGCAAGAAGAGTTGAAAGCCCGGTGCCGCCGCCAATGGCTACCAGCTTCTGACCATCTGTAGATGTTGTTGGTTGCAATGAAAGGCCCTCAGGAGAGAAGTAGAACAACTCAAGGCAGGTAAATCATACCGTTGCGACTTTTGATTGCCAATTGCCAATTTCCGATTGCCGATTTCTTTCACATAATTGGAAATTGGCAATTGACAACTGCAATGGCTTAGGAGGGGTTACTGAAGATCAGTCGATCAAAGTCGGGGTCGTTGCGCAGTGGGTTCAGGTCGTGGTCATGCTGTGCACGTACGCGGAGGTTAGGCTGCAAGTCGAGTGCTCGCTGTAGTGACTCCAACGCGAGGTCAATTGAACCGAGTCGAGCCCGGGTCGCGGCCAGGCCGTAGTGAATGTGCGCGGCTTCCGGCTCACGCCTGAGCGCCCGCTCGAACATTTCCTGGGCTGCCACATACTCGCCTCTGTTGAGCTCAATGACTCCTCGATCGTAAAGCGAGTCAGCATCGCGTGGAAGAATGCTTTCAGTTCGCAGGCGAGACTCTGCAATCGCCAGGTAGGTGCGCGCCCGAGCCGCTACTTCTGCGACTTGCGAGTACTTATCCACCAGAATTCGGAATTGATTACGCGCCTCAGCAAAGCGGCCTCGAGCAAATTCCTTGTGAGCACGTTCGAAAGCTACAAGGGCCGCAGACTCATCTTGTGTCGGAGGACGCGTCGGTGGCGGTGTTGGAGCGGGTCTGACTGCTCGGACTGCCGCGACCTTCTGCGTCTTTTTGACCCTCGAACTGACGTCCACTTTCTTCGCCGTAGCTTTTCGAGCGGTGGGCTTTGGTGCAGCTCTTCTGGCTTTGACTGCCGGCTTCGCTTTCGCGGCTAGCTTTTTCGCGGCGCGGAGTTTGGCTGGCTTACGACCAGTCGCCTTCGAAGCGGTAGCCCGCTTCGCCTTGGGTTTGGTCGATGACTTAGCTTTAACAGCGCGCTTTGGGGGTGGTTTAGCCTTTGAACGCGATGCGGATCGTCTCAACCCTTTTGTGAGACTGCTACTCATGTGCGGATCTCAAAAGGCTGCTCACCCCGTAGCGAGCAGCCGTGGAATCGCCTGGAGCTTACCACAGGCGCGCCCCTAAATCAACGAACACAATAATTTGCGGGTGCTTTAACCTTCCAGACGTTGGCCCAACCTCGACACATGTGCAAACAAAGAAAAACACTTGAAGGTCATTGTTGGCTATGCTACAGTGCGTCTTGGCTTACGGAGGCTTAATCCACCTCGGCAAACAGCCCCAACCGAATAAGTAACCTCTTTTAGTTCAAAAACTTGCAATCCGCGG
>JBKPJS010000452.1:0-5657 GCA_046730815.1 Acidobacteriota bacterium | reverse complement strand
GACCACTTCAGCAAGAGCCACAAGACGAAGTTCTGGTCAGGACCCAATCCCGCGCTTCACGCTGCGAAGGTCATCGGCAAAAACATTCTCGGAGTCTTGTTGGTTGCACTGGGCATTGTCTTATCAGTGCCGGGGGTTCCGGGACAGGGCTTGCTCACCATCCTGCTTGGGATCATGTTGCTCGATTTTCCTGGTAAGCACCGGCTGGAACAGAAGTTGTTAAGCAGACCAGGAATTGTGAACACGATCAACCGGTTACGTGGACGATTTGGAAAACCGCCGCTCGAGGTTAATTAGAACCATCACCGATTCCACAGAGATCACCGCGTTGACACTAAAACCCTTGTTTGACGTATGATTGGCGCTTAAAGGCTGATGCCCAAATATTTTAACGCCTACAGAATCGTGCCCTCGCGTTTAGTGCTGTCAGTCTTAACTGTCGCGGTGCTATTGTTGCTCTCCGGTTGCGGTCTTTTCGGCGCCAAGAAAAAGATTCAAGTCCCGCAACTTCTGGAGCCTTTGACTCAGGCTGACAAGCCCAGACTCATCCAGGAGATCAACCGGCTGTCAAGCATTAAATCCATTCACGGCAAGGTTGACATTCAGTTTGAAGACACATCGTTCGCCTCTTCCGGTGTTGCGGATCAATATCGACTGGTTGACGGCACGATCACGCTGCAACGACCCGGCAAGATCTATCTCGTGATTCAATTCACCTTTGTCGACATCGCACAGA
This sequence comes from Acidobacteriota bacterium, assembly GCA_046730815.1. Lineage (GTDB taxonomy): Bacteria > Acidobacteriota > Blastocatellia > Pyrinomonadales > Pyrinomonadaceae > PSRF01. The sequence continues at coordinate 4,921 of JBKPJS010000452.1, read as the reverse complement.
TGGCTTCTGACGGCGAGCACTTCAGCGTTGCTGTGCTGAAAGGCGACGATAAGTACAAACGATTCGTGAAGGGAACTAACAGCGCGATTTATCCAAAGCTGGACGCTGACGGCGGCGCCAAAACCGACAAACAGAAGACTGAAAAAGTAACAGTCAGCGCGCTTTCCAATCTGCGCCCGCAACATCTGACGGACGCATTCATGATCCGGCCAATCGAGCCAAACAGCTCGTTGGTCTACGTGCAAAGCGAGTTTTTCCAGGAGGAGCCTGATATCCGTCGCCAGGCAAAAAAAGGCGCGCGGATAATGCGTGGCTACTATTTTCTGGAGGAGTTTTCGCAGTCAACTGCCGGGGAAACTAAGTTGCTGCGCCGCTTCTGGCTCGATCGCGTTGGAGGAATTCGGCTCGCACGCGTGCAGACCTACGATGATAAAGGGCAGTTGATCACAGACGTTTCTTATTACAACGAGAAAACGCTTGGCAGTAATGCAACCGCATCGCTGCCGAGTCGTATCGAGATAACTCGGCCACAAGATCAGTATAAACTGAGCATCACGTATCAAGACTCTGCTTCAGTCGAGCTGAACAGGGAATTTGGTCCAAAGGCGTTTGTTTTGGAAAACAAGTGGCAGTTGCCTGAAGTCGACCTCGACGCGCAAAACAAGAAAGTGACTGCTAATCAGTAAACAGTACCGAGCGCGGTAGCGCTGTCTCTGAATGAGAACGATTCTAAAAGCCGAAGATCTCGTAAAGATTTATCGCATCGGAAAGGTCGATGTGCATGCCTTGCGCGGCGTTTCGCTCGAGGTCGAGGAAGGCGAGTTTCTGGCGATCATGGGTCCGTCTGGTTGCGGCAAGTCGACCATGCTTCACCTGCTGGGCGGACTGCTGACTCCGACTTCCGGTCGAATCGTGATCGATGGCGACGATATCACTGCTGCGTCAGACGCGAAACGCACCGCCGTGCGGCGCAAGAAGATCGGATTCGTCTTTCAAAGATTCAATCTTTTTCCGACACTCACCGCTGAAGGAAATCTCCGACTGGCGGAGCGAATTCACGGCAACGGCGGAGGCAACGCGCAGCTTCGCCGGGACGTGCTTCGACTGCTCGGACTCGAAGATAAGCTGCACCACAAACCGCTCGAGTTATCAGGTGGCGAGCAACAAAGAGTCGCCCTCGCTCGTGCTGTCGTGACGCGCCCGGCGATTGTTCTTGCGGATGAACCGACCGGCAATCTCGACTCAGAAAACTCTGCTCTCGTCCTTAACATGTTCCAGGAGTTGAATTACCGCTTCAACCAAACGATCATCATGATCACCCACAATCCGGAGGCGGCAGCAATGTGCCGGCGCATCGTGCAGATGCGCGACGGCCATATCGTCGAGCCCCCGAATGCAACCAGGCTGTAGAACTTACCCACAAAGACTCTAAAGCACCTTGATTGTCTAACCGTGTCTTTGTGTGTTTGTGGTAAAATCCAGTAGACCTGCCAGCCACGAATCGCGTGGCTGTTTACTTGCAAGCTTGAAAACGTGCGAGGCCTTTTCACCACACTTAAGAAGATCTTCTTCTGGAATTACGCGAGAAACACCTGGCAATGGGATCTTCTATGTGTGGTCATCCTGATCTTCATTTTTTTGACACCAAATAGGTGGTTTACGGGTGGCGAACGGGCCCAGAGTATGGTGCATCAAAGCCCAGTCCCAACCACCACGCTGATCTTGAGCCCGGAAGTTATTGCGGACGAACGGGATAAGGGTCAAATCAAGGAGCGGGTAAAGGCGTTGACAGGGCGCACTGAAGTCGAGGTGGTAGCGGTCCGAAGAGTTCTTGATCCTGATGGGCGGATCCGCAGCTTCGAGGTTGACATACGGTAGTCTTTCCCTAATAATTGCGAGGTTTTTTGCGAGCCACGCGAAAGGAGAACTGTTTAAGGAGCATTTATGAAGAGATTGATATCAGCGGGCCTAATGGTAGCTTTCATATTGTCCGTATTGGTCATTACCCCGACTACGACGAATGGTCAGGGAGCGGGGCTGGTGAGTTCTGTTTTGAGCCGGATGGAGAAGAATCGTCAGAGCTTAAAGACATTGCGCGCAGGCATTAGCGTCGTTAAGTACAATTCACAGCTTGGCGTTGAAGACAAATATAGTGGTGTGGTGCTCTACATGCCCGGTGCAGGCAGACAAGCTTCGGTCAGGATTGACTGGAGCAGCCCACGACGCGAAGTACTGACTGTTAACAACAACAAATACACCATCTTCCGCCCGGCTTTGAAAGTTGCTTACACGGGCGATTCGCGAAAGATGGGTAAAGAGAATAAAGCCGGCGGCCTGATGGAAATGATGAACATGTCGCGCCAGCAGCTTGAAGCACGCTTTCAGCCAGTGAAGGACGTTCGTGAAGAGACTTTGTGGGGCGGTGTTGGAACAATCCACCTGACGCTCGTTCCTAAAGGAAATGCTGGTTACAAGTATGCTGAAGTCTGGATCGACGGAGCCGGCATGCCGGTGCAGACCAAGATCGTGGAGAAGAACGACGACTCTACCACGATGCGTTTGACGGGGCTGGAAAAGAACCAGAAGATCGATGCGAGCGAGTTTGATGTCAAGCTTGATTCGAGCGTGAAGATCGTTAAGAGCTAAACCGGCCTGACAAATCAAAAGCCTCGTAGGGCTCTGTCGTAAAAGGCAGAGCCCTTCGTTTTTGTACACAAGGCACTAATGTTAAATCGTTTGTGCTTTTGGTGCTTTTTTGTGGCCCAGTTGCGGTGGACCGTGGTCCTCGCATATTCTCGCGTTCGAAATGAGGAAGACCAAGTTTCTAAAATTAAAGCTCCGCGAGGCTAGTTTTATCAGCCGCGCTTTACTCTCCACGCGCCATCCGGTGCTGGCCCACCTCATTCCCATGCGTCGTTGTAATCTCGCCTGTGGCTATTGCAACGAATACGATCACACTTCGAAACCGATCGATCTCGCCGTCGTCAAGAGTCGCCTTGATAAACTGGCGGATCTGGGAACTTCTATCATCACGATCTCCGGTGGCGAGCCGATGATGCATCCGGAGCTCGATCAAATCATCCAGCACATTCGCCTGCGTGGAATGATTGCCGGCTTGATCTCGAATGGCTATTACTTCACTCCCGAGCGGATCAAGCGGCTCAACAAGGCAGGGCTGGACGGCTTACAGATAAGCATCGACAACGTCGAGCCTGACGAAGTCTCACGCAAGAGTCTTCGCGTGCTGGACAAGAAGCTTCGCTACTTGTCGGAATACGCTGACTTCCACGTCAATATCAATTCAGTTATTGGCGGCGGAATCAAAAATCCTGACGATGCGCTGACCGTTGCGCGCAGGGCCGTCGAGCTTGGTTTCTCAACTACGGTTGGTGTCATTCACGATATCGATGGAACTTTGAAACCGTTATCAGCTAAAGAAAAAGACATTTTCCAACAGGTTAAAAAACTCGGAAACAAGGACCATGCGCGGCTGAACTGGTTCCAGGACAGCATCGCCGAAGGGAAACCTTACAACTGGCGCTGTCGTGCCGGCGCGCGCTACCTCTACATCTGTGAAGATGGTCTCGTGCATTGGTGTTCGCAGCAACGAGGTTATCCGGGAATACCGCTCGATCAATACACGATGGAAGATTTCGCTCGCGAGTACACAACCAAGAAGTGGTGTGCGCCGACCTGCACGCTACAGTGCGTGCACCAGGTCGGCATTCTCGACAACTGGCGCGATCCGCAGAAGACACCTGCGCAAATGGCCGAGGAAGAAAAAGCAGGCAAAGGTGTCGGTGAGATGATCGGCGCCGATTGAAATTAGCCGCAGATACACGCGGATTACGCTGATCAGCGTTTATCTGCGTTCATCTGCGGCTGTGATTGGACCGGTTGGGCCGAGACTTCCTCCAACCGTAAAGATAGTTACTGAGCTCGAGAGGCCGAGTCCCGACAAACGGCCGGCCATCACGACGATCATTTCTCCACTTTGGACAACGCCAGCTTCGAGCAGTCGTTGTTCTCCAATCTTCAGCATCTCCTCCGTCGATTGCGCCTTGCTGATAAGCAACGGTTCGACTGCCCAGATCAACGCTAACTCGCACAGCACCCCCGGCCGGTGCGTGAGGGCGATGATGCGCTGATCGTGACGCAGAGATGAGAGCCTGCGAGCCATTAAACCTGAGGCGGTAAAAACGGCTGTTACGTTGATCTCCATCTCTCCGGCTGCGAACGCTGCCGCCTCACACAGCGCGCGACTGACACGACCTGATTGCCGGCCGGCCCAACCCGCGGCGAAGTCGGTTCGCGGCTCCTTTCCTGTTTCGGCTGATTCGATGATCCGGGCCATCATGGCCACCGCCGCAGCGGGATACGCGCCGGTGGCAGTTTCGTTTGAAAGCATGACGCAGTCAGTGCCGTCCCAAACGGCGTTTGCCACGTCAGATGCTTCGGCCCGTGTCGGACGCGGATTCGTTACCATCGATTGCAGCATCTGCGTTGCGGTAATGACCATCTTCCCGGCTTGGATCGATTTCTCAATGATTCGCTTTTGGTAGACCGGAACAAGCTCGACGCTCGTTTCGACGCCGAGATCGCCGCGCGCCACCATGAGTCCGTCAGCCGCCGCGACGATCTCGTCTAAATGATCGATAGCCTCCGACTTCTCGATCTTCGCGATTAGCGGTGCATGGCCGCCTGCTTCCTCGATCAGTTTTTTCGCGCGCTCGCAGTCCCTGGCGCGCCGCACGAATGAAAGTGCGATGTACTCGACGCCCTGCTCGACTGCCCACTTGAGATCGACGATATCTTTTTCGGTGAGTGAATCGATCGGCAGCGCGACTCCCGGCAAGTTGATTCCTTTACGCTCGCCGAGCAGGCCTCCGTCGATGACCTTACACATGACGTCTGTATCACT
>JBKPJS010000451.1:0-1288 GCA_046730815.1 Acidobacteriota bacterium | reverse complement strand
GCACGCGAGGTGTTATCGGCGACTACAGTGAAGGCAAACCCACCCCACGGCGCCGCGGTGATGTAAGAGCCTTTACCGGCCGTAATCATCTTCCACTGCCCATCGAAATAAAGGTTGGAGGTCAAGTGATTGTTGTTGATGGCAGTATAGAAGCCGTATTCCGAACCGGCAGTCGTGCTCGACTGGTGAAGAACGTTACCACCCAACACGTCCAGCCTTCGCGCTGGCGCGCCAGTGGTTCCGATCCCAACATTGCTGTTGTAATAAACGCTGGAACCGGACGTGGTCCATTGTGAACCTCCTACCTGAGACCATGCCGTCTTGCAATCGCCGGAAAGGCAAAGTCCACTGGTGGCATTAACCGCGCCTGACACGTCAAGCTTATAAGCAGGACTGACGGTGCCGACGCCTACGTTTCCGTTCGTAGCATTGAAAGCGCCGGCAAGTATGACATTGCCGTTTGGATTGAAAACTAACGGCGCATACAGTCCTCCGCCCTGACGGTCCATTTGCATAACCAGGTTTGGTCCAGAGGCGTCTCCACCAAAGTAGGCATCCTTCCTGATTGACCAGATAAAGTTGAGCGGCTTTCCGGTCGCAATTGTTCCCACGGGTACCATGCCGAAGTCGGTATAAACCCAAGTGTTCCCCGATCCGGCAAGTACGATTCCATTCCTGTTACCGCTTGGCGCTATGACGGTCAACGGACTCGAGGGCGTCGTGGTGCCAATTCCGACATTGCCGGTATTGGTGTTATTGATGTCACTTCCATTTGTGGTCCACTGTGGGTACGCAGTTTTTGGGCTCGCGAGTATGCACCCCACGATCAAAAAGAACATGGACCAAAAGATTCTTCGTTTTCGATCGAGGCACCGGCGCTCGCTGATATTTTTAGATTCCGCATTGTGCAAATATGTATTGGACATCACAGATTCGTCCTTTCCGATAGGTGTTTCGAAGTAAAATCGGAAGTCACGATCAACCTGAGAAGCCGCTGGACACGGTAAATACACGTGTAGCGAACGTCCACAGCGATCGTGTGCTCACGATCGAGTCACCGTCTGGAAGCTAGATCGACTAAATATGGACCTGGGGAGGAAAGACTGCCCTTAGCTAGATCCCTGTGTTGGTTGATGGGCTTGTTAACGACGACTACTTCTGCGAGCGAGTTACGAATGAACGAGATCAATGAGAGACGAAGAACTGATTAAAATGTGCGCGCATCATAGTGCGATGCTGGATCACTGTCAACGAAAAATTGTAGTGAGGCAAAAAGCCGCTATCAATG
>JBKPJS010000450.1:0-11204 GCA_046730815.1 Acidobacteriota bacterium | reverse complement strand
GGGATCGAAGACGCCCTGGCGCCTGCACCAGAATTACATGAAGGACCTTTCGATGATGCGCTACGGGCGCGTGGACGATGGCACGATGGAGTTTAAGACAGCGCCAGTGCGTGCGGAGTGACGACTACTTTGCGCCGCTCTTTTCGTCGAGATCTGCTTTCAAGGGTTTAGTAGTCGTCCGGGCTTTTAGTAGCAGAGACTTCTAATCGACCTCTTATGCCCCTACTTCTCGTGCAAAGGCCTAAGAGATATCATGAGACCCATGTTCGGTTCCATCGTAAAACTGTTTGGTTCGTGGGCTATCGTTGTTCTGGTCTGCTGCGGCGTGTCAACAGGTCGCGCCGACGCAGCCGTCTTTCGCGATCGCGCCGCTTTTAACGCTGCCTCACAGAATTTGCAAACGATAGATTTTGAATCGACTCCCAACATCAACCCACTTCCGGCGATTGACGGCATTGTCTTCCAAAACCTCGGCTCGTCGCCTGCAATCGCTACTCGAGAAGGCAACAAGCTCTTGATGGGACCGAGCGTGGGTGAAATCACGCGCCTGACAATTTTCCTTCCACCAGGTACGACCGCGGTCGGATGCGACCAGTTCAGCACGCCCATGATCGTTTCAACCTCGACCGGCGAAAGCGTCATGATGAATGAGTCGGATGCTTCGACTTTCGTTGGCTTCGTCTCTGATCAGCCGATCCAGACGTTGACCGTCACTCTCGACTTTCCAGAGCCAACACCCTCAGCGCTTGTGGACAACCTCTCGTTTGGCCAGCGACGTGCCGGAAACGAACCGCCGGTTCCACAACTACTCGTTACAACCGATACTGGACGCGCCGCTGCACTTGATTCGGTGACGACACTGAGTGAGCCTTTCCACGTTCTGTCGTCACACAATTTCGCCTCTGACGGTCACACGAGAATCACTCTTTTTATCGTCGGCGTCGCGCTCGAACCCGCCGACGTAGCGTTCGTAACAGTGCAGGCAGAGGATACACAACAGCGTCTGTTCGACTTGCCGTGTGAGGCAACCAGCCGGGTAAAGAACTTAAGCTGGATGTCGCAGGTGACCGTTCGGCTTCCTGATGTGCTTGCCGGCGCGGGCAACCTGAACGTCACCGTGAGAGTGCGCGACGTAGCGAGTAACAAGGCGCCGCTCCGAATTGAGTGAGTTCGTTTTCAAATTTGACAGGATTACAAGATTTTCAGAATTAACAGGATTCATCCGGACAATTCGATACAAATGGCGACCGCGCTGCAATTCCTTAACAGAAAATGCAGCGCGGTTTGAATATGCTCTAAAGCAGTTTAGGTCGCGAGAGCCTTCTCTGCCTTGCTTCGCACAAACGCGTAATTCAACTGCGGCAGTGAATTAAACTTAGCCGCCTTCGTAAAGCTTTCTTTAGCTTTCGCAGCGTCGCCCTTACCCTTGTAAGCCTGACCGGTTAGATAAAGCACGTCAGGGTTTTGTTGATTCGCCTGGGCCAACTCAGCTATCGCCGTATCGTAGTTCTTCTCCTCGAGCGCGATTCTACCTAACAGTTCGTGTGCCTGTTTGAGTTGGTTCGCATTTTTCGCGGCTTCAGCGCCCTGTCGAAAAGTCGCGGTTTCTGTCTTTGCCGTGGCGAGATCTTTTTTAGCCACGGCAACGCGAGCGAGATTGTAATGATTAAAGCGCCCTGCGTTATCTTTGACTCCCTGCGACAGGTTTGACTCACTTGTCATCTTCAGCGCCTGGTCATACGCCTGCTTAGCATCGTCATACTTTCCGTGCTCGAGTAGGATGTTCCCCTTCAACTGTAAATCGCCTGCCATTGCCGGCACGTCATTACTCTTTTGTCCCAACGCGTATTGCTTATCGACTTCCGCCAACGCCTGGTCCAACTTACCACTATCGGCGGCAACGACCATCTGACCAAACAAAGCGGTCCGTCGCTCACCAACATTGCGAGCTTTGTCGGTCATCTTTTGTAACTGTGCCTGCGCGTCGGCTGCCTTTCCCTGGTACATCAATGCGGCGGCAATTCCGAAATGAGAGTTGACGAAGTTGGGTTCGATCGACAGGGCCTTATTGTATTGCGTGATCGCTTCATCAAACCTTCCCATCTTCAACAGCAACTCCGCATACGAATCGTAAGGGTTCGGATCGTTGGGAATGAGTTCGATATATTTTTTGAAAGCGTTTTCCGCATCGTTGTAAGCGCCGTTCTGGCGATAGGCATAACCCAGGATATTGAAGGCGGTCGAATAGTCAGGCGCGAGCTCCGTGGCTCTCTTGTAATGCGAGATTGCCTGCGCAAAATCCTGTTGGCCAAAGTAATAACCGCCCAGGTTGAAGTGCGCACGCTCGTCGTTCGGATAAACAGCAACCAACTTTTCGAGAATCTCTTTTTGTGTGGTCGGATTTCCATTAGCGCCTGCTTCATTCGCCTGGATTAGCATGCGCTCGCCGTCGGAGGCTTTATCAGAGAGGGTCACTGCCTTTTTCAGATGTTCGAAAAACTCTTTCGGGCTGGGTGATACATTTGCTCGAAGGAGTTCAGCAAGTGCGAAATTTGGATCGAGAGAAATCGCCTTATCGAAGTGCGCGATGGAATCCGTAATACGGAGTTTTTCAGAGAGATCCCGTCCCGCAAGAAATTCCTTGCGCGCTTCTTCCGATGAAGTCGTAATGGGAATCTTGCCGGTCGGGGCAGTCGACGCAGACCCGCTGGAAGAGCTCGCCCTGTTTGGCTCAACTGGTTCACAACCCGAGAAAGCGAGGACGCTGATAAGCAGCGCCAGATTGAGGAATGTAATCGATGTCCTGGGGTGATCGTGTCGCATGTTTTAGCTGTACTCCTTTGAGCAGACGAGTCCGGTTGTAGACATGGGGAGAGTTAATGAACTTGATTAAGTTATCGAGGTGGAGAATAGGCCTCGTGCCGGCGCTGGTCAAGAGGTTTGGGACGAAATGGCCGTACGATTTCGTGGATGATCCATACGTTGGTACGAAACGGCCCAGGATTGATCCATCCACAGATTACACAGAAAGAACCTGTGCAATCTGTGGATTCCTTCTTAGGGCTTGTCGGTGACTTTCAGCTCCTTCACGGGGACGCCGTCGCTCCATACGCCCATGAAGCGCTGTTGCGGTGTGTTGCCAAGCGCGTATTCACGGTTCTTGTTGTAGAACGCTGCGTCGCATAACGCGTCGAAGAGTTTCCAGGTGCCGTAGAAGTCCAACGCATTTACCATCATTGTCTCCAGCCGATCGCGCCGTCCTGTTTGTGGCGTGTCGCCAACACGATTTGCAGCAGATCCTCCAACCCCTTCACCGCTGTCGTAAGTCTTATCGAGCGCAGTTGGTGAACGATGGCTGGCCAGCAATGCCGGTGTTCCGTGTGTGTCGGAAACTAGTGTGATGAAATCCTTGTTGCTTGCTGGGATGCGCGTCGACTCGTAATAGATTCTCTTCGCATCTGCGTCGCGCACTAAAGTGTCATTATCTCCAGCAAGCGCAAGCAAGAGCGTTTCGGCGGGAATCTTTTTCAAATCCGCCAGCGGAACGTTTATCGGCTCGTCGGTTATTCCAGGCTCAACAGACATCACCGCCGACACGCGCGGCAGACTCGATTCGCTCGCAAGCGCAGCCACGTTCGCAGCCAGCAGGCCACCCAACGAGTGGCCCACTGTTGCGAATTTATTTAAATCAGGACTGACGTGACCCGGCTCAGTTTGCAGACGACTAATTGCGCCTTTGATTGCGTGCAGAGTGTTTGGCAGGAACTCTCGAATCGGCGTCAGCAGATTAGTCTGATACCGCGGATAGATCACGATATTTCCGCGCTTCACCAGATGGTCCAGCCACGCACCGTAATACAGAGGGTTCATGCCGCCCCAGCCGTGCAGAAAAACGATCACAGGCGCGGAACGTGGCTTTGGCGAGTCGGGCTCGAAAATCCAATACTCCTGCCCTCCTGTGCCATAGCGATGCTTCGTTACACCAGTGTGCACGGACTGCTTACCGCCTGGGCCAGTTTGCGGCTGCGATGGCGGCGTTATATTTTGGGAAGAGACGACCGTCAGCGAGAAAAGTACGAGCGCTAAACTCAACGCCGTCTTCCGAAACATCTTCTTCACCTCTCTAAACACTAAGCTCGAACGGCAATTACTTCCAGATATTCTGAGTCAACCGCGGTCGCGCCGTCAGTCGCTCGATTGTGCTCTGTCCAAAGTTGTTCGAGATCCTTTCGCAAAGCGGCTTGGGCGTTTTCGTCGAGCGTGCCAAATGCTTTGTTGGTCGGACCGTAGTAAGTTCGGAAAGTTTCAACTACTTCCGCTGGAGAGAACGGAAACTCGAACGTGATGTTTTGAGGCCTCATCTCCAGTTTTGAGATGCCTTCGCCAAACCGCTCACGAACACTTTCTTCTTTGCCCCACAGGACTGGAGAGGTCATGCCTGCCGGAGGAGGAACGTGAGACGACATCATTTTGAACATCTGTCCAATGAAGCCGGTGGGTGTCCAGTTTGCCATCGCAATGAAACCACCGGGACGGCAAACTCGCTTCAACTCCGCCGCCACCAATTCAGGACGCGGAGCAAACATTGCCCCGAACATCGTCACCACTACATCAAAACTCGCGTCGTCATAAGGCAAGGCTTCTGCGTCGCCTTCGTCGAACTGAACGTTCAAGCCCTCACGCTTCGCATTCTCTCGTGCCTGCTCAACTAAATTCGGTGCGATATCGACTCCCGTTACGACAGCGCCAGCTCGAGCCGCGGGCAGCGCGAGAATTCCCGTGCCGCACGCGACATCGAGGACCTTCATTCCAGGCTTCAAATTCAGTTTTTCAATAAACTCCTCCGCTCCGCGTACATAAGACTTTGCAATGTGCGCAAAATCACCGGCGATCCAAGTCGCTCTTAATTTGGTCTTCAGAGCGGCCAAGTCAGACGTTGCTGCAGTTTCCATGTTAGCCCTTTCTTCACTCGAAAATGAGACCACTAATGGTCGTTTATTCTATCTACATTGTGCCGCGCGCTAAAACGAGCTTTGGCATAGATGATGCCATAGCCTTGACGACAACCCTCTAGCGTAACGAAAGAATTCACCGCGGCGTGGTGAAACCGATCTGGCGTATGGTAATCCATCTTCGTTCTTTTCTGATGTGCAGCCTGCTGATTTGGTTCGGCGCAAATACAGCCGTGGCCCAGCGCTCTCTAGCTGAGTTTCAGCACGTCCTCGAACAGAAAGCAGCCTTCGAAGCGACGGATTTTGCCGCGTTACAACTCGAGCAGCCGGTTGCTCGACTCGTGCCCGTCTCGGATAAACGAGAGGTGGCCGTATCGGGTCTGATAAACATTCGCGCCGGTGCTGATGAGTTTCTGAGGTCTTATCGTGAGGGCATGACCCGGAAAAACAATCCGGCAATTCTTGAAATCGGCAGCTTTGCGAAAGAACCAACGCTCACGGATCTCCAAAATCTTACGATCGACACTCAAGATATTGAAGATTTAAGAGAATGCGTCGTTGGAGACTGCCAGGTGAAGTTATCGGCTGCGATGATCGAGCGGTTTCGCAAGGAGATCGACTGGCAAGCTCCGGACTACCAAGTCAAAGTCACCGACCTTTTCAAACGGATGCTTTTGGATTATGTGCGTGACTATCGAACGCGCGGAGACGCGGCGCTCATCGCATACAACGACAAACGAAACGAAATTAGTCTTGCCGCCCAGCATCGCGCACTCACTGCCGCTCCCGGTTACATTAGTGAACTCCTGGTTGATAAGGAATCGGGTCTCGAACCTCTCGAAGACGTGATTGTTTGGTCCAAGATCAAGTTTGGTCTGAAACCGGTCATCGCCATCAATCAGGTTACTATCTACAAGCGCAGCGGTGATGTTGGACCCCAGGCGCTCGTCGCGTCAAAGCAGATTTACGCGAACCATTATTTCAACGCCTTCCTCGCATTGACGGCCTTCGTCAGCATTCCGGATAGCGGTGGTTACCTGATTTACGAGAATCGTTCACGCGCCGACGGTCTGGAGGGTCCGTTTAGTAAATTAAAGCGAAGCGTAGTTGAAAAAAAGGCACTCGAGGGGTTAAAAGACATACTGGCGCATTCCAAGGCAAGCCTGGACGGTCCGGGTTTGAGTGCAACTGCCGCGGAGTTTTCTTCACATACGTCCTACGGCTGGCGCCAGCGGCTGTTCGGCGGCATCCGTCCGTTGTTTTGGCTGCTGATGTGGTCGGCGCTGTTTGCATTTTTGGCGCTGGGCAAACGACGCGAAGACACCAAAGCGAGCAAGGCACTTAAGCCAGAACGCGCTAAAGGTTAGTCCACCCTACGAGAAGGAGCATAATCATGAGAAAGCAATTCATTGGCTGGATTGTGGCTGGAATTATCCTCGTCAGCCTGTTGTCGTACGCCACGGCACAGCATTCCGGTCCACAGCATTCCGGACACACCGTCGAATTGAAGAACGCACAAGGCGAATCGGTCGGCACTGCCACCTTATCCCCAATTAACAAGAAGGGAGGGGTAAGGATTAAGCTTGACCTCAAGAACCTGCCGCCTGGCCAACACGCAATCCATATCCATCAGATGGCGAAGTGTGAAGGGCCGGCGTTCGAAACAGCCGGAGCCCACTTCAATCCGGATTCCAAAATGCACGGACTCAAAAATCCGAAAGGCCCACACGCCGGCGATATGCTTAATTTCACGGTGAAACCGGATGGAACAGCGAACGCAACCGTGACCAACGTGCGCATGAATCTCGGCGAGAATGCCAAGTCGCTGTTTACCAACGGCGGCACGTCACTGGTGATTCACGCCAGTGCCGACGACCAGAAGACAGATCCGTCAGGAAATTCGGGCGCTCGCATCGCGTGTGGAGTGATCACGCAGTAGTTTTATTCCGCAACCGTAAAGTCACAAAGAGGCACCAAAAGCACAACAGGACGCCTGGCTCAATGCGTTTGTGCTTTTTGTGCCTCTTTGTGGCAATCGGACTTGTATTCGGGCGCGGCTCGGATTAATCTATGCGACGTATCCGCAAACCTCTCTCCAAGTATTTTCATCTGTAAATCCGTATCTCCCCCAAATAGCATGCGATGCTTCGTGCCAAGTACAACTTGAACGGTCACCCGTCTTTGAAGGGAGCTTCGAAAATGAGAGTATTCTGCCCTGAACACAAAAGAGGATTTCTCGCTCCTCGGCAAAGTCCCATCAAATGTGAAAACCGCGGCCACCTCCTCGGCGAAATCGACTTCGAAGGCCAAGGCAGATCGCCAGTCGAGATTAAGTGGCAGTATTGCTGCAACTGCGAACACTTCTGCCCGGTAGATTTCGACGAGTATGCGTTGCAACGATGCCCGGTTTGCACCCGCAAAAGCTCGCTTCTTTACCTGTGCGACCACTGCCACGTCATCAGTTTTGAATCCAACACGCCGTTGCAGACTAAAAACTTCACGCTCACCCCTGAAGGCGCGCCGCAACCATCGTGTCCCGGCTGCTTGCGACCGGCTTCTGCCGATCTGCATGAACACACTTGTGACGGCATAAACGCGAGTTTTGTTACCGGCCTCAGCTCGTGCCCAATCTGTGAAGAACGACTGGACATAGCGCCAGCGTTTCCTTCGCCGGTCGTTCAATACCTGAAGCGCACGAAATCCGCTAACAAGATCGACGTCACGTTCGACTATGAGACAGGAGCCTTTGTTCCGGTCGAGGACGGCGAGTTTGTGGTCGTCACGAATGTCGATGAGAATGCGATCGTGCTGCCGCGAGCAGGAAAGTTTTCCACGAAGCGTGACTTCTACGAGTTCTATCAGGACTACTACCACTGTCCCAATCCGGACGCCGGAGAAGTGCAGATCGTTCAGCCGGCAACTGTCGTGCGCACCGGAAATGGATGGACACTCGAAGCTCCCGGTGTCCTCGAGGTTATTCCGGAACAGCCGAAGAAGAAGATTGTCGCTCCGCCAGTTCAACCATCGGCTCAGCCGCCAGTTCAGCCCCCCGTTGTGCCGCGTCAAGAACCTGTTGAGCCAGTGGTCACGCCGGTGAAACAACAGCCGGTGGCTCGACCCTGCCCGGACTGCGGCTTGATGGTCGAATTAAAGTATGCGTTCTGCTGGAAGTGCGGCCACTCGATGGAACAGGAAAGCAAGCCCCGAACTTCCGAACGAAGCAAGCCAGGCACAAGGCTGTCATCGGCCCCGGCTGAGCTGGACGATGACGAGCTCACCATGCAACACGAAGGGCGGCCACTTAGTTCCACAATGGTTTCGTGGACCAACGGGAAAACATCTGGACGACATGGAACGACGAGAGGCTCAGTACTTAAGCTAATGGGCATCGGAGCGGTCGCGTTTGTGCTTGTATCACTTGGCCTATTCGGGCTGCTGCGTTCGGATGCACCCACGGCGACAGCAACCATCACTCAACCTGCCGCTCAGCCGGCACAACCAGCTCCGAGTGTTACGTTCACGACGGAAGTTTCGCGTTCGGCGCCTGCGGAGACTACGGCTCAACAAGTTGTTACAAACAATCCGGAAGATGACCTGAAGAAGCTCCGTGAAAAACGAATGGCAGCAAGCGCGTCTGAGCGATCCAAGATCTTTCAAGCGTTCGCAAAAATAGAGAGGCAGTATCCGCGTGATTACAGGTTTCCGTATGAGCGCGCGAAATTGGCCGTGAAAGGAAGTTCTCGCAACGAAGCATTCAAGGCGCTCAATGCTGCCGCGGAAAAAGCCATCAACACTGGTAAGGCCAGTGAGATGCTGGATGGTTTGGAAAGTGACAAGAGCGGAGATTTCAGCCGGCTCGCGCAGGGACGTTACGAGTGGAGCCGTTTGGTCGCGGCATTGAAACGCAAAGACACGAGCCTCCTGAGCGAGTGAAGAGAATTGCCATCCACAGATTATACCGAATCGGTGTAATCTGTGGATGGACTTCAATCTATCTTAGGGGCCTTTCTCGTCAGCCGAGCTGCGGTCGATCAGTTTTGAGAATCGACTCTGTTTTCCATCCTTCGTTTTGTCTTGATAAAGAAACGCCAGGTTGTTCTCGTCAAACCCTGTAAAGAACTCATCCCAGCTAATCGCTTCCAACGAATCACCACCCGAATAACCCGGATAATCGATGCGCAGCAAGCCTGGGCTATCGCGTCGTTCCGTGTTCTTCACCCTCGCCGGATGACCACCTCGTTCTTCTACCCAACGACGGATCTCGTCGTGGTCAGTTGTCGTTTTTGATTCCGCTGATTCCTTCGCCATAGTTTTCCCTCCTGAATAACGATATGGTTTAGAATCTCTGTCCGTTCTTTGTGTCAACACATTTACATGATTTACAAAAATCTTCCGGTAACGAGACAAACATGAGATCAATCTTTACAGGGCTGGGCGTCATTGTCTTTGCCGCACAGCTAATTTCGGCTCAGCAAGTCGTCCGCATTACCGAGCCTTCTGCCATCAACCCTGCGGAAGTTTCCATCGCGATCAACCCGAAGAATCCTGACAACATCATCGCGGCGTCGTTTCAGACGGCACGCCCGCCGAAGCCGCGCGCGGGAAGTTATCACTACGTGACGTTCGACGGCGGCAAGACGTGGAAGACCCTACAGACGCCGAATCCAACCAACCTCGTCCAGGGCGACGACGTACTCGCTTTTAGCAACGATGGCGTCGCCTATCACGTGCACTTGTCGTTCGACGGGATTCGCCTCGCGAGGCCTGTGCGCGCCGAGAACGGAATGATTGTGAACGTTTCGAAAGACGGAGGTAACACCTGGAGTGATGGAACCGCGGCAATCAATCATATCAACACAGTGATTCCGTTTGAAGACAAACCCGGTTTAATCGTCGACAATGCGCCGGCATCGCGCTCGAAAGGGAATGTCTATCTGGCGTGGACCAGGTTTGATGTCTACGGCAGCGCCAATCCCGAGCATCGCTCGCAGATCTATTTCACGCGCTCAACAGATCAAGGACAGACGTTTTCAATGCCGTTTCGTATTTCCGATACAGGCGGCGATTGCCTGGACAGCGACAATACCGTTGAAGGCGCTGTACCGGCGGTTGCTCCAAACGGCGACGTTTATATCGTTTGGGCAGGGCCTCTCGGTTTGGTATTCGACAAGTCGGTCGATGGAGGTTTTTCGTTTGGCAAAGACAAAGTGATCGGAGATATTCCCGGCGGCTGGGACTTTTCTATCGAGGGCCTTGGTCGCGCCAACGGAATGCCGGTTACCGGGGTCGATCTTAGCAATGGACCAAACAAGGGGACGCTTTACGTCAACTGGATCGATGCGCGAAACGGTGATCCGGACGTGTTTGTGATGTCGTCACGAAATGGTGGGGACACGTGGTCCAGCCCGGTGCGCGTGAACGACGATCAGGTTAAAAACGGTAAGGTGCAGTTTTTCACCTGGATGGCCGTCGATCCTGTAGATGGATCGGTCAATATCGTTTTCTACGACCGGCGCGACACGCAGGGTACTCAAACAGTTCTGACTTTGGCGCGGAGCATTGATGGAGGTCGATCGTTTGTGAATCACAAGATCGATCTGCCACCGTTTGCGATTACCTCGCGCGTATTTTTTGGAGACTACAGTAGCATTTCGGCGTTCGACGGGCGCGTGGTCCCGGCGTTCATGCATTTCGTGAATGATAGTAGTTTAGCGGTTTCGGTGGCGTTGTTCCGCTTCAAGCCCGGTACCCAGGAATTGCAGCACTAATCATGCAAATCCTGTAATCCTGTCCAATTCAATCGCGCGTTGAGCGAGGACGCCGCAGGCTTTCACGAGTTCTCCCAAGCCCGCAAACCGCGGATCGCGAGTCAATCCTTTCTGATACCGGAAATAGATCTGTTGCACAATCACCGCGATCTTCAGCAGACCGTTCGCGAAATAGAAAACCGGATCGTCAATGCTACGACCCGTTCGTTGAACGTAGTGGTCCAATAGTTCAGCGCGAGTGAAGCTGCCGGGCAGGCTTGTTAGGCCAAACCCATATCGTTGCCACTCTTCCGGATCTGTCGCTTCGACCCAGTAAGCCAGGCTGGTTCCGAAATCCATGAGCGGGTCGCCGATCGTCGCCATTTCCCAGTCAAGCACCGCCACGACGCGCTTGAGATCCTCCGGCGAAAGCACGAGATTATCGTACTTGTAATCGTTATGAATCAGCGCCGCTCGCGGTGAATCTGCGGGAAGATGCTGCGCT
>JBKPJS010000449.1:0-7118 GCA_046730815.1 Acidobacteriota bacterium | reverse complement strand
TGTTCAGGCAAACATTCCATCTCTTCTTTGGCGCTCGGATCGCTGTGGACGTATCGGTAATCCTTTCCGTAGCCAACCTGTTTCATCAATGGAGTAACTGCGTTTCTGAGATGAAGCGGAACCGGCACTCGCGCGGTTTCTTCGGCGTCGATCCGTGCTGCGTAATAAGCGCTCTTCACAGCGTTCGACTTAGGGGCTCGCGCCAAATAGATCGTTGCTTGCGACAGAGGGAACAGTCCTTCGGGTAGACCAATCAGTTGCACGATATCGGCAGCGGCCGCTGCCTGGACCATCGCCTGCGGATCGGCGAGTCCGACGTCTTCCGAAGCGAGAATGCATAAGCGTCGCGCTATGAAGATCGGATCGGCGCCGCCTTCGATCATTCTTGCGAGCCAGTACAGCGACGCATCCACATCTGAATTTCGCAGGGACTTAATCAACGCCGAGATCAGGTTGTAATGTTCTTCCCCGCCTTTGTCGTACGCGTAGTGAGCGCGACCAAGCGCTTCGATAACGGTCTGTTCTGTAACTGGTCTGGCGCCGTTTGCGTCAGGAGCAGTGGATTCAACTGCTGCGTCCAGAGCTGTGAGCGCGACACGTGCGTCGCCGGCGGCGGAATGTGCGATCCGTTCCAACAGCTCATCAGAAATTGAGGCATTGAAACTTGCGAGACCACGTTCTTGGTCTCTGAGTGCGTTCTGAAGGATCGTCTTGATCTCGTCTTCGGAAAGTTGGTTAAGAACCAAAACTCTGCAGCGGGACAGGAGCGCGCCTGTTACTTCGAATGAAGGATTTTCAGTGGTTGCCCCGATGAGTGTGACAGTACCGTTTTCGACGGCGTGTAGCAGTGCGTCTTGTTGCGACTTATTGAAGCGGTGGATTTCGTCGATGAAAAGTACGGTGCGTTTGCCGTAGCGTTTTTCAGTTTTTGCTTGTTGAATAGCTTCGCGTAAATCCTTCACGCCTGAGAACACTGCCGACAAGGCGATGAAGCGCTGGCCACTGCTATCCGCCAGTAAACGGGCTAACGTCGTTTTGCCTGTGCCCGGCGCGCCCCAAAGGATCAACGAAGGTAAGGCGCCGCCACCTGCCAGGAGTCGTCGCAGGATGCGACCTTCGCCGACGAGGTGAGTTTGGCCGACGAACTCCGACAAGGAGCGTGGGCGCATGCGCTCGGCGAGCGGAGTGCCCTCGTTGGACACAGCATCCGGAGCAGGGTCGTCGTTAAACAGACTTCTTGAATCCCAGCGTTCCATGGCGCAAAAAGTATGTATAATTATCGCCCAAAAGAACTAAACGCGCGACTGGTAGTTGTTAGAATCGAGGCTCAAAATAGCCAATTTTACGGGCAAAGCGTTCAGAATCTTCGTTGGAACGGTATTGAAAGAATCTGCGTATAGTTGCTGCGGGCGATAAGCCTAACAATTTAGGGGCGCGAAGCGATTGGAGAGCACACGATGAAAGACGCAAGAGACGTTTTGAGAATTGTAGGAATGATTCTTCTGGGGGTATTTGTTTTTACGGTCGGCGTGCCGTTGGTTTTGAAAGTGGCAGGCCTCACGCTGGGTATCATTTCGATTTTGATTGGACTCGCAGTGCTGTTGATCAAGGTTGCGGTTGTACTCGCGATTGGTTACCTGGTTCTGGTTGGTATTCGTGCCCTGCTGCGTTAGTTCTCGCTGGCAATCGGGAGTCAGCTCCGCTCCCGGTTGCCCGCTTCGGTTTATCCCACCTCGATTCTCGCAATTATTCAAAGTTGACTAAGGTATACGCACATGCGATCATGCTGTCGATTTTTCACCTCACCTGAAGGATGGAAGTACGATGTCGCCAGAACAACGACTCGGCCGGTTGGAGCGCGTGACGAAGATGCTGATTAGGAAAGGACGCAGAGCCCGAGGCGAGTGGCGCGAGCAATCGCGTGAACAGGCCGAGAAAATTAATATCCTGATTCACATGCAGATGAAAACAGACGAGCAGATAGCGAAATTGGCTGTTGCTCACGCTGAGTTGACTGTTGCTCACGCTGAGTTGACCAAATCACAAGACCGTACAGACCGAGCGCTACGCGCCTTTATCAACAGTCTTCGTAAGGGCCGAAACGGAAAGCCTAAACATTAAACCGGAAATGAACTACATCACCCTCTTGCATGATGTAGTCTTTGCCTTCTAGTCGTAGCAGTCCTTTCTCTCGTGCTGCGGCATAGGAACCGGCCTTAATTAGGTCGTCGTAGCTGATGATCTCGGCGCGGATGAAACCGCGTTCGATGTCCGAATGAATCGTGCCGGCCGCTGTTTGCGCTCGCGTTCCCTGCGGGATCGTCCAGGCGCGCACCTCTTTTTCACCCGCCGTCAGAAACGACATCAAACCCAGCAGGTGGTAGGCGCTCTTGATCAATTGGTCTACTCCACTCGTAGAGACACCAAGGCTCTTGAGGTAATCGACTCGCTCTTCGGGAGGCAGCGCAACCAGATCTGCTTCGAGTTGAGCACAGATGACTACACACTCCGCCGCTTCCTTCGCAGCGACCTCGCGAACAGCATTCACCCGCCGGTTGTCATCAAGCTTGCTCAGCGCGGCTTCTTCAACGTTGGCCGCGTAGATCGTCGGCTTCGTAGTTAACAGGAAGAAGTTGCGGGCCACTGCACGTTCGTCTTCGGTAAGCGCAACGGTTCTCGCCGACCGGCCTTCCTCGAGCGCCGGTTGTAACTTACCGAGCACGTCCAATTCCATGCGTGCGGTCTTGTCCCCACTCTTTAGGTTCTTTTGTGCTTTGTCGCGCCGGCGTTCAACCGTTGCCAAATCAGACAAGGCGAGCTCGATCTGAATCGTTTCAATGTCACGCAATGGATCCACCGCTCCCTCGACGTGAATCACGCTGTCGTCTTCAAAACAACGGACTACCTGGACCACAGTGTCTGTTTCGCGGATGTTTGCCAGAAACTGGTTTCCCAGACCTTCACCTTTTGAAGCTCCGCGAACCAAACCCGCTATATCGAGGAATTCGACAGTGGCCGGCACGATCTTTTCTGTCTTGACCAGGCGCGCCAGCGGTTCTAATCGTTCGTCAGGCACTAAAACTACGCCGACGTTTGGTTCGATAGTCGCAAATGGATAATTTGCCGCCAGGGCGGAAGACTGGGCCGTGAGTGCATTGAATAAGGTTGACTTGCCGACGTTCGGCAACCCGACAATTCCTGCTCTTAACATCAGATAGAAAGCTAACTGATTACGAAGAGGGATGCAAAGCATGTCTCGCGCAAAGGCGCAGAGGCGCAAAGGAAGACGCAAAGGAAGAGTAAACCACAGATAAGACGGATGGAGATGGATCATAATCCGTAATCATCCGTGTTATCTGTGGCGCGTCTTCCTTTGCGCCTTTGCGCCTTTGCGTGAGTATAATCCGACCAGATGATTGCCTCTTTATTACTGGCGTTACTAGTCACGCTTAGCGGTACAGTTACAACCTATCTCTACGATGAAAACGCGTCGTTTGCCGCCAGACTATGCGCCGGAGCAGCGCTTGGGCTCGCCGCCCTGGGTTTGGTCAGTTTCGTAGTCGCTTCGTTTATCGGACTAACTGGTATCGCTATCTTCTTCAGCGCCGCGATCTGTTGTAGTCCGCTCGCGATCCTCGCCGATGCCGCAAACGCCTGGCGTTTAAGCCAGGACCTGACAACAGTCGCGAACAACACTCGTAAACTCTTCCTTCGACCTGACACAAAATCGATAGGCTATTTTCTTTTCTACCTTTTCTCCGCTATCGTTTTGTGGAAGATATTCAGTCGTGCAGTCATTCAGGATGAGGCAGGCATCAGCACCGGCCTGTTGAATAACTTCGGCGATCTTCCGTTCCATCTCAGCGTTATTACGAGGTTCGCTTTTGGTAACAATTTTCCCCCGGAAGATCCAACTTACGCGGGCGTTAGATTCACTTACCCGTTCATTTCTGATTTTGTCTCAGCAGTCTTTGTCCGGTGCGGCGCCGATCTGCGACAGTCGATGTTCATCGAGAATTTCATTCTCGCACTTTCGTTTATCGGTCTGGTCCACCGCTGGGCCCTTGTGATGTTGCGCGACAATCTGGCCGCGATCATCACGCCCTTGCTGGTCCTACTGAACGGCGGCATGGGCTGGGTGCTGCTGTTTGACAAGGCCGGAAAGAACGAAGGTGGATTGTTTGGCGCGCTGCTGGACCTCCCACCGTCGTTTACTGTGATTCCCGAAACGACGTGGCGCTGGGGCAATGCTATTTCCGCTCTCCTGGTCCCTCAACGTGGATTTCTCATGGGACTTCCTCTGGCGACGATTGCCTTCACGCAATGGTGGCTCGCTACAGACAAAGCACGGCCGGCCGAAAATGCGAAAAAGGCACGCGCGAGTGGAAGAAAGAAGACCTCATCGAATGAGCCCACACAAACGCGTTTCCCGCTCGCCACTCGTCGCATGATCGCCGCTGGAGTAGCTGCCGGATTATTGCCCTTAGTCCATGCGCACAGTTTTGTCGTCGTTATGGCGATGGCGGGCTGCCTCGCGTTGATTTACATTCATTGGCGAGAGTGGTTTGCATTTTTTGCAGTCGCATCCGTGCTTGCTATTCCGCAACTGCTTTGGTCCACGTCGCACAGCGCGGTCGATGCCGGTACTTTTTTCGCGTGGGAGTTGGGCTGGGACCATGGCCAGGAAAATCCGATCTGGTTCTGGTTCAAGAACACCGGACTATTCATACCGCTCATATTTACAGCGATCCTCATGAAGGGCGACGGCTACCTTGTTGGCCGGCGACTGCTGCTTTTCTATTTGCCGTTCACGCTCTGCTTCATAGTTCCAAACTTCGTTAAAATGGCGCCCTGGATTTGGGACAACATCAAAGTGCTTTTTTATTGGTGGCTGGCATCAGCGCCGCTGGTTGCGTTGTTGTTGGCAAGGCTATGGCGTCAGGGTCCGATTCGACGAGTTATTGCAGTGCTCCTTTTTGTTTGCGTCACCTTTGCCGGTGCGCTCGACGTGGCTGGAATTGCGCTGCGCTCGATCAAATACGATGTGTTCGATCAGGCAGGCGTACGTTTTGCCGAAATGATAAAAGAGCGAACTGCGCCACGAGCGACAATTGTTCACGCGCCGGTGCATAACACACCGGTGTTTCTTACCGGACGTCGCTCGCTCATGGGCTATCCGGGACACATCTGGACACACGGGCTCCAGTTTGTGCAACGTGAAAGCGAGATCAAGCGCATCTACCTTGGTATGCCTGACGCCGATCAGTTATTGAAGAACTACAACATCGAATACGCTGTGATTGGTCCACACGAGAAAGCCGTTATTCCGGTTAATGAGAGGTTTTTCGAGCGCTTCGAAAAAGTTGGAGAAGTTGGTGAGTACAAGCTCTACAAAATCAGCCCGTAAGAAGGCTCGTCGTCGCGCCGCTGAAGCCGAGAACGCTCGTCGTGTGAGCGAGAGTGCGCCTGTGGACGACTTCCCGGAACGCTACTGGCGAATCGGCGTCATCGCGATCTTTCTGATTGCCGCCTTTCTGCGTTTGTACGATCTAAACCTCGTGCCGCTACACCACGATGAAGGAGTGAATGGAAACTTTTTGGTAAGGCTCGTGCGCGAAGGATTCTATCAATATGACCCGCAGAACTATCATGGACCAACTCTCTACTACTTTTCGGCACTGATTCCATGGGTAACTAAACTGCTGTTTGGTAACTCAGCGCGCGATAGTTACGGGCTGACGACCTTCACTATTCGACTCGTGCCGGCGCTCTTCGGCCTCGCTACGATTGGTCTCGTGTTTTTGCTGCGGAGACGATTGGGAACTATAGCGACGCTCGCAGCGGCTGTGATGTTGGCGGTATCGCCGGGGGCTGTTTATCTCTCGCGTTATTTTATTCATGAGTCGCTCTTTGTTTTCTTCACGCTCGCAATCGTCGTGGCGTGCGTGTGGTTTTATGATGAGCGTAATCCTTCGTACTTGATACCGGCCGGCGCCTCGGCAGCGCTTCTCTTTGCCACTAAAGAAACGGCAATGATTTCCGCCGGGGTCTTGCTTATTGCTTTCGCGTTGACACTCATTTATATGCGCTTTAATCGCGAGCCCTCTGCCGAACGAAACAGGGGATTAAGTGAGATCATTGACGAGCTGGGTGGAAGGGCAAGACTCTTAACAAACTTCGGGGTGGCGCTGATAGTTTTTGTGGGTCTTTACATTCTTTTCTACTCCTCGTTCTTCACCTACGAAAAAGGTCTGTCCGCTTCGCTGCAAACCTTCGCTATCTGGACGAAGACTGGCACAGTGGCGCACGTTCATCCACCATCCATGTACATCGAGTGGCTGGTACAGCAAGAGGCCCCGCTGCTGTTTCTGGGCGCGAGCGGAGCGGGGCTGGTTGTTTTCAATCCCAAAAATTCGCTGGCGCTGTTCTGCGCGCTGTGGTCGTTTGGTCTCATCGCTGCTTATTCGTTGATCCCTTACAAGACACCCTGGTTGCTGCTGAATTTTGTTGTGCCGCTGGCTTTGATCGCAGGTTATTCAATCCAGGCAATCTATGAAATGGACAAAGCGCAACTCAGGTTGGTGGCGGTGATCTTGCTCGTTGCGATCGGCGTCGCTACTTATCAGAGTATCGATCTTAATTTCATCAACTACGACAATGACAACCCGAAGTACGTCTATGTCTACGCTCATACGAAGCGAACTACCCTCGATTTGGTGAATGAGATTGACAGGATCGCGAAGCAGGAGGATGGTGGAAAGACTGGGATCACGATCGTGAGTCCCGACTACTGGCCGTTGCCGTGGTACCTGCGAAATTATAGTCGCGTCGGTTACTACGGCCGGATGGCGGCGTCCACTGAACCAATAATCATCGCTAACGAGAATCAAAAGCAGGAAGTTGATGCCAATTTCAGGGAGCTTTATCAACCGGTGCCTTCCAAAGAACCGGGCGGCAGTTTTGAGCTGCGACCCGGCGTGAGGCTATTGCTCTACGTCCGGCGCAGGGTTATTGAAGATTAAGCCCCGAAAAGCACAATGGCCTTCCCATAAATCGATTGGGCTTTTTGTTGCTTCTTTATGGCTGATGCTTAACCTTGCTTCTGACTTCATTAACAA
>JBKPJS010000448.1:0-4584 GCA_046730815.1 Acidobacteriota bacterium | reverse complement strand
GGTTGCGCAGTGAGGATTTTTTGCACCAGTGACTGAAATTCTTCTGCGCCTTTTTCGTCACCTTGGCGCTCGACTTCTTCGGCGAGTTTGTAAGTGGCGATTAGATTGTTCGGGTCCAGCTCGACTGCTTTGCGGAGTTCGTTGATTGCTTCGGCAGTGTTGCCGCGGCTGCTCTCGAGCAGTCCGATGAGGTAACGAATGCCGCTGTTATCAGGCGCGAGATCGCGGGCGCGATGAAGTCGCTCGACTGCCATGTCGTAATTTCTCTGCCGCAGTGCCAGGAGACCCCAGTTGGCCCAACCAGCCGGTTCGCTTGCGGCGAGTTGCGTAAACTGCGCGAGCTTGCTGTCGGCCTGCACGTCGTGACCGACCTGAAGAGCAGCCAGGCCGATGTAGAACGTGCGGACGAGCTCGTTGTACTGCGGGGAGGATTTCGTCGGGAGATTGCTTGTTGCGTTTTTGCAAGCCACAAAGAGGCACAAAAAGCACAAGAAAAGCGGCCCAATCATTTGTGCCTTATGTGCTTTTTTGTGGCTTAGCCTTTGCACCTTTGCGCCTTTGCGGGAAACTCCGCACAATGTAACACGTATGAGGCATTTTAAAATCGGCCTGCTGCTGGTGCTCTCGCTCTGTTTCCTGAACTCAGCTCATCTGCAAAACGAACAAGCAAAAGCAACGGCGCGCGAAGATGCATATCGCGCCAATAACATCGGCGTCGCTCTGCTCGAGCAGTTCAAATACAAAGAAGCCGCGGATGCGTTTCGACGCGCGCTGCAACTCGAGCCAACCCTCGCCCTCGCGCGGATCAATCTCGGAATCGCACTGTTCAATGTTCCCGATCTGCCTGCCGCACAAAAAGAGTTGCAAGCCGCGATTGCGCTCGCGCCGTCAGCGCCACAACCGCAGTACGTTCTCGGCCTTTTAGCCAAGACACAAAACAGACCGGAAGACGCGATCCTTGCCTTTCAGAAGGTGCTCCGGATCGACCCTAATGATGTCGGTGCGAATGTAAATATTGGTCAACTCTATGCGCAGCAACGAAAATACCCTGAAGCGATCGCCGTGCTGCGCACCGGCCTGGCAGCAGAGCCTTACAACGCAACCGCTCTTTACAATCTCGGAACCGCATTGCTGCGCGCCGGTCAAAGAGACGAAGGGCAGAAGGTCATCGCACAGTTTCAGGAGTTGCGTCAACGCGGCACGGGCACCACGCTCGGCTCAAACTATCTCGAACAGGGCCGCTACGCCGAAGCGATTGCATCTACGGGCGCCGAGCCGGAGCTCGTTGATAAACGGACGCCTGAGGTGACGTTTACTGATGCGACTGCGGCGATGTTGCCATCGGGCGACTGGGCCGGCGGCGCGGAACAAAATAGCGGCGCGGCCCTGCTCTTTGATTATGATCTTGATGGTGATTTGGATTTGTTCGAAGTCGCAGGCGCCAAACAACGTATTGCGCGTAACGATGGCGGCAAGTTCGCGGATGTCACAGACAAATCCGGCGCGCTTTCAAAGCCAGGAACGACAGCTGGAGTTGCGGTCATCGCAGGCGATTACGACAACGACAACCGGCCCGATCTCTTTGTTCTTCGCTCAGGCACGAGCACGCTCTATCACAACGACGGCAACGGAAGTTTTTCAGATGTAACCGCGGCAGCAAAAATTCCGGCTAGCCCTAACGCTGCCACAGCGACAGCTTTTGTCGACGTCGATCATGATGGTGATCTGGATATCTTGATCGCAGGTGACACGCACTTGCTGCTGCGAAACAATGGCGACGGCACCTTCAGCGACCAAACTACCGCCGCAAAACTCACAGATAAAGCTTCGGCTCGCGCCATCGTTCCCACTGACTTCGACAACCGTCGCGATATCGATCTCCTCGTCGCTTCAACCGACAAGATTTCCCTCTGGCGCAACATGCGCGATGGAACGTTCCGCGATGTGGCAGGCGATGTCGGTCTCGTCACTGCTGAACTCAAGGGCGTGACGAGTGTCGCGGCCGGAGATGTTAATAAAGACGGGTTTACCGATTTTTATTTCGGCGGCTCAACGGCTTACTTCGCGCTCAGCAACGGTAAAGAGCGTTTTCAAGTTACGCGCGCTCCCGCCGGGAGCGACGCTGCACAGTTCCTGGACTATGACAACGACGGACTTCTGGATCTCGTCTCAGTTAGCCAAAATGAATTGCACGTCTTGCGCAACACAGGCGACGCCTGGGTTGATGTTAGTGATAAAGCGACAAAAGGGTTGGCAGTTCCACGATCGCGCGCCCTTGCATCCGGAGATATCGACAACGACGGCGATACTGACATCGTCTTCGGCACGCCGGGCGGACTGAAGATCGCACGCAACGACGGCGGCAACACCAACCGTTCGGTGCGCGTGAAGCTCGCCGGCAAAGTCAGCAATCGCAGTGGCGTTGGGGCTAAGAACGAAGTGCGCGCTGGAAGCCTGGCGCAGAAGCTTGAAACCTATTCCGCTGTCCCTGCGCCAGCGCCAGCCGACGTCGTCTTTGGGCTTGGCAAACGCACGACAACCGACGCGGTGCGCGTCTTATGGCCCGCCGGTATTGTCCAGGCGGAAACAGAACTCGCGAATACGAAGTCGGTAACTCTTACGGAACTAGACCGTAAACCCTCTTCGTGTCCTTATTTATACACGTGGAATGGCGAACGATTTGAATTCGTCACTGACTTCATGGGCGGCGGCGAGATGGGCCATCTCGATGCTCCCGGCATTTTCAACACCCCCGATCCCGATGAGTACGTCCGCATCCGTAGCGATCAGTTGCGCGAGCGCAACGGGCGTTACGAGCTGCGCGTGACTAACGAATTGGAAGAAGCGCTGTTTGTAGATCGACTTCAGTTGATCTCGGTGGCGCATCCGCAGGGCGTCGAGGTTTATCCAAACGAAGGGCTAACCGTTCCGCCGCAATCTTTCAAAATCTTTACAACGCGCGATGCAAGCCCGCCGCTCACTGCTGTTGACGAGCATGGTCATGACGTTCTGCCGCGCATCGCGCACGTGGATCGTGAGTATCCAGACGATTTTCAGCTTCAGCCTATACGTGGTTACGCGAATGCGCATGAATTGACGTTGAAACTTGATCCGCATCTGTCCGGGCGCGCTTTGTTGTTGTTGACGGGCTGGACTGATTACGCGTGGTCCAGCGATAACCTTGCCGCGTCGCAAAGCGGGAAGAGTCTGCAACTGCCCGCTCTTCAGGTAAAGGACAAGCACGGATGCTGGCGAACGGTCGTCGAAAACATCGGCATTCCCGTTGGCCGGCCGCAAACTGTTGTCGTGGATCTGACGGGCAAGTTTCTGAGCGCCAGCCGTGATGTGCGGATCGTCACAAACATGCGCATCTACTGGGACCAGATTCTCGTGGACTCTTCTGGTGCAAACTCTCCGGTTCAGTTGACGCGACTCGATCCGTCAGTCGCCGATCTGCGCTGGCGCGGCTTTTCTCTCGAGCACTCGCCCGACGGACGACAACCGTTGGGCTACGACTACACGCAGGTGTCCTACACGTCGCCGTGGAAAGTGATGACTGGACGGTACACACGCGAGGGCGACGTGCGCGAGTTGTTGCTGGCGTCTGACGACATGTTCGTCATTTCAAGGCCGGGTGATGAATTGATCTTGTCGTTTGCGGCGGACAAGCTGCCGCCACTGCCAAAGGGATGGACACGCACGTTCCTGCTCTACGCCGATGGGTTTAGTAAAGAGATGGACATCAACTCGGCGAGCCCCGATCAGGTTGGGCCACTTCCGTTTCATGGAATGAGTAAATATCCGTACACTTGGCCGGAACGCTATCCATTAACAAAGAGAAGACGAGACTATTTAGAGAGCTATAACACTCGAATTGTTACGTCTCAGTTAGACAGGATTGCAGGATTTTCAGGATTAACAAGATGAAATCATGTAAATCCTGAAAATCATGTAAATCCTGTGAAGGGTTTTTATGGAACACATCAGATACTCAGTCGCCGCCTGTCAAACCGATTTACCGAATCCCGTAGAGCGACGCGGAATGCGAGCGAACACGGATCGCATGCTTTCGATGATCGATTCGGCGGTTGCGGGCGCGGCGCCGTTTCTTCCCGTGCGTCTTGTCGTCTTTCCCGAGTTTGGGCACTCGGCGCCGGTTTTCCCGACAGCCGCGGAACTGATCGAGAAGCTCGCGATTCCAATTCCAAACGAGCACACCGAGCGGCTGCAACAGAAAGCCAAAGAACACGACATCTACATTCAAAGCGGCTCGATGCTCGAGGTCGACCCGAAATGGCCGGGGCACGTTTTCAACGCGACCTGTCTCATTGGTCCCCAGGGTGTGCTCTACAAGTATCGCAAAGTGAATACCTGGATTCCTTACGAGGTCCACACCAGCCCGCACGATTTAGAAGGCTATGACGAACCGCTGTTTCCAGTTGCCGACACACCAATCGGCCGGATCGGTTGCGCGATCTGTTACGACTGGTTGTTTCCCGAAGCGATGAGACAGTTAACGGCCAATGGCGCGGAGGTTTTGGTGCGCGTGTCGGCATACATGGATCCGTGGGGCACCACTGAGCC
>JBKPJS010000447.1:0-7251 GCA_046730815.1 Acidobacteriota bacterium | reverse complement strand
GTGCTTGCCAAATCCTTCGCCGTCGGCATGCTCTCTTTGTGCCGGGAATGCGAAGTCATTGAAGACGATTCCCCGAGATCGTCAGGGGCTCTCCCGAAAATATTGATAGCGATCCTGGAAAAAAAGTATGTCAACAGTAGTAAAAACAGAAACCAGAATTCATGAATTCCCCAGGCGGGTCGAGGTCGAACCAGTCTCGTCGAGGTCGCCGCTCTTTTTTAATCGCGAGCTGAGCCTGCTCGAGTTTCACGCGCGCGTTTTAGAAGAAGCGCTCGACGACCGTAATCCACTGCTCGAGCGGCTGAAGTTTCTTTCCATTTTTTCTTCGAACCTGGACGAATTTTTCATGATTCGTGTGTCGGGGTTGAAGGAAGAGCTGGAACACAATCTCAGTGTGGTGTCTGCCGACGGCCTCACTCCCGCGGAACAGTTGGCCAAGACAAGGCAGCGAGTGCTCGTCCTAATAAAGGAGCAGGCTCGCTGTTTGCGCGAAGAAGTATTGCCGCAACTGAAGGAGGCGGGAGTATCGCTCCTTTCATACGAATCGTTGTCGCATCATGAAAAGGAAAGTCTCAAAGACTACTTCACGGAAAAGGTACTTCCGATCCTGACGCCGTTGGCCGTTGATCCGAGCCATCCGTTTCCTTACATCTCTCCGCTCAGCGTCAACATTGGATTGATGGTTCACGCGCCGAGTGAGGTGAAGTTTAGCGGACGGAGAAAACGCGTCGAGTCGCGGTTTGTGCGAATCAAGGTTCCGTCAGTGGTCCCACGACTGGTGCCGGTCGGTGCTTCCGGTTCTCGCTTTATGCTGCTCGAGGACATCATCGAAGCGAATATACAGGCGCTCTTCCCGGGCATGATCCCCGGCCCGTGCCATCGCTTTCGCGTAACCCGCGATGCTGATATTGAGATCAGGGAGGAAGAAGCTGAAGATCTACTCAGTATGATCCAGGAAGAGTTAAGTCGCAGAAGGTTTGGTTCACCGGTGCGGCTGGAAGTCTCGCCAGACATGCCATCTGACATGGTCGAGTATCTGACGTCTTCGCTCGATCTCAAAGCAGATGACGTTTACGTTTTCGACGGTCCAATGCACGTACAGGATCTAACGGAACTGTATGACTGCGATCGTCCCGACTTAAAAGATGTTCCATTTACTCCGGCGATACCTGAGTGGTACGACGAGCACGACTCGATTTTCGACGCCATCCGTGAGCGCGATCGGTTACTGCATCATCCTTACGATTCCTACGAATGCGTAACCGGGTTCATCAATCAGGCGGTTGAAGATCCGGACGTAGTCGCGATCAAGATCTGTCTTTACCGCACCGGTCCTGATTCACCTATTCCGCCGGCTTTGATCAGGGCCAGCGAGCAAGGCAAACAAGTCACCGCCCTGATCGAACTAAAAGCTCGGTTCGACGAGGAACACAACATCGAGTGGGCGCGCAAGTTGGATGAGGCAGGCGTGCACGTGGTCTATGGCATCCTGGGCCTCAAAACTCACGGCAAGTGCACGCTGGTGGTCAGGCGGGAAGGCGAAGCACTTAAACGTTACGTCCACATCGCGTCCGGAAACTACAATCCGACAACCTCGTGCACGTACACGGACCTTGGTCTGTTTACCGTTGACGATGCCATCGGCCGCGACGCCACTGAACTGTTCAACTACCTGACCGGCTTCTCGGAGCAAACAGATTATAGAAAGCTGATGGTGGCGCCAGTGAATCTGCGCGAGAAATTGAACGCGCTCTTTGATCGTGAGATTGAGCACAAACGCGCCGGCCGGCCGGCACACATCATTGCAAAGTTTAATCGCCTCGCAGATTTGCAGGTCATCGAGAAGCTTTACGAAGTATCGCGCGCCGGCGTGCAGGTGGATCTAATCGTGCGCGGTATCTGCATGTTGCGTCCCGGTATTCCGAACTTGTCCGAAAACATCACCGTGCGAAGTGTGGTAGGTCGCTTTCTCGAGCACAGTCGCGTTTTTTGGTTTTCGAATGGCGGTGACGATGACTTCTATCTCGGCAGCGCCGACTGGATGGCTCGAAATCTAAAACACCGGATCGAGGTAGTTGCACCGGTAACCGATCCAAACTCAAAACGTTATTTGCGAGACGTGTTACTCGAGGCGTATCTCACCGATAACACGAAAGCTCGCGAACTACAGGCCGATGGAAGCTACGCTCCGATTGAGCGTAGCGGAGAATCGTTCGATAGCCAGACTTATTTCATTGGGCGCGCCGGTAGTGATTGAACTTTTCCCCCTTTGCTTCCCCCTGCGTAATTGCCAATTTCCGATTTCCAATTTCCAATTTTGCAATTGGAAATCAGCAGTGACAGTTGGGAGAAAGCATGCACAAAACAAAGAAGCTTCGAACTCTGATAGTTCTGGCACTACTGCTTAGCCTCACATCGATCGATACCGGTCTCGCCAAGCCCAAAAAGAAGAAGGAAGTGCCTACTGGAACGCCGATCCTTTGGGAGCGTCCGACAGACATTTCGTCGCGCGATCTCTTCCTCGGTCCGGGTGGAGCGGCGATGCGTCCGGATCTGCGGCGCATCACGTTCATAAAAGAGGAGAAGGGCGGCTATTCGAAAAAGTATGAAGTGCGCGATGGGTCGGGTCGCAAGTGGGTTGCGAAAATCGGCAAAGAAGCTCAATCAGAAACGTCCGCGATCAGACTACTTTGGGGCCTGGGTTATGTGACGGAAGTCAATTACCTCGTACCGCGCGTCACGATTCCCGGTAAAGGAACTTTTACAAATGTCAGGTTTGAAGCGCGTCCGGAAAACTGGAAGCGTGTAGGCGAATGGAAGTGGAAAAGCAATCCATTTGTAAATACGCCGGAGTTCAACGGTTTGAAGATCATGATGGCGCTGATCAATAACTGGGACCTAAAGGATTCGAACAATGAAATGATCCAGCTTCGCGGAGATAACCGCAACGAGCTCCGCTACATCATCAGCGATCTCGGCGCCACCTTCGGACATGCGAGCACGACTCCGCTCTTGTGGCGTTTTACCAGGAGCCGTAACAGCCCAGTCAACTATGCAAAGTCAAACTTTTTAGAGAAGGTCAAAGGCGATCGTGTCGTGCTGCATTTTGGTGGAAAGAACCGCGGCCTCATGAAGGACATCGCCGTCCAGGACGCGCAATGGATGGGCAGTTGGCTGGCGCAACTGAGCGATCATCAGCTCCGCGATGCGTTTCGAGCTGCGAATTACACGCCGAGTCAGATCAATTTACTTGTGAGCGAGGTGCGAGAACGCACCAATGAACTTCTGAGTCTGCGTCCAAACTTGCAGATCGGTAGACGCCGGTACTAAGTTCAATGGCGAGCCAGAGAAGAAGGGAAATATTCACGCTTGTAGTGGTCTTCGCCGGAGTCCTCCTGTTGAGTGCGTTGGCCGTTTATTATCTTGGTGGCGGCAGACGTGCAACTCCGGAAGTAGTCAGGCAGGAAGCTCGACAACCTGATGCGGTGCTGGAAGGACCAACTGAACGAGCCGCGCCCACGCCGCAGAGTGCGGACAGTGAGAGTTTTGTAGATCGACTATTCGGCACACGGCACAGTGAACCATACTTCGGCGGCGTTACGTGGCTTGAAACAATGGGTAGGATCTCATTGCGGCTCGTCTACGCTGCGTTGTTGGGAGCCGCGCTCGCGTTTCGTCCACGCAAACGAATTCTCGCGCTCAAACGGAATCCTTACGTTTCTCAAACACAGATACTGCTGGCGATTGTCGCGGCCGCGCTGATGATTATCGTGGGCGACAACGCGGCGCGCGCGTTTGGTATTTTCGCTGCCGTTTCGCTGGTGCGTTTCCGCACCAACATTCGCGATCCAAAAGAGATTACGGTTCTGCTAATCAGTCTCGCTTTGGGTCTTGCTTCGGGAGTTGGTCGTTGGGACCTGGCACTTGTACTCGCGTTCTTTTCGTTGATTGTGCTTTGGTTGCTGGAGTGGCGTGAACCGGAGTTGGTGTTTCGCTCGATGGAGTTGAAGGTGACAACGAAGAATGTTGTCTCGACGCAGAGTGCGTTGAAGCAGGTGTTCAAAACTCATGGTTTTGATAAAGAGCTGCGCGCGCTGGATCGTGAAGCGGCTGAAGACTCGCCGGGGAGCATTGTCTATTCAGTTGATGTGAGTCCGACTATTAGCACCGACGAGATCAGCGCCGATATCCTCGCGATCGACGGCCCGAACGTCCAGGGTATTGAGTGGGATCAGAAGAAGAGTTATTCCTACCTTTATCAGTAAACAGAAAAAAGCCACAGATTACACGGATCTTATCCGCGGATTTTATCCGTGTAATCTGTGGCTAAATTTACTGCTGATTGGCGGCCGAGGTAGTCACCGTGGCGCTGGCGTGATTACTCTGAAAATTCGCGGCGTAGTCCTGAACGAACTTCTTCATGTCGCCATGTCCCCAGCGGCTGTAGAAGTCGTATTTCTTCATCTCGGCATAAACCTGATCGTAGTTCCAGTTGTAGTGATTGAACCGATAAACGGCGCCCATGACGCCTGTGCGATGGCGTCCGCCGGCGCAGTGCACGTAAAACTTTCCGGTCAAGGGATCGTCGACTAGCTTCAGAAACTGCTCAATCTTCGCGGTCTCCGGGTAGCTCTTATCGCTCATAGGAATGTTCACGTACTTTATTCCCAGCGCTTCGGCGTCGCGCTTTTCATACGACTCCGGATCGTCGCGCAGGTCAATTATGGTTTTGATCCCGAGCTCGGCTAACTGTTGATAATCGCCTTCCTTCGGTTGACCGCCCCGGTAAAACCGGTCGTCCATTTGCCCGAAGTTCCTGATAGTGACACTGGAAACACTGGCGTGGTTGAGTTCCTGGGTAAAGGCTGTGATCTGAGAAGCAAGAATTAAAGAGATGGCTGCGAATAGAACAGATAGGTAGCTGCGGTTTATCTTCCTCACTAAAAACTCCTTAAATTGTATTTGCAACTGCCGAACAGGTAGCGGGGGCGCTAATTATCAACCGGGGACTAAGATTCGCTCAGTTAGTCATCAGTTGTACCTCGCGAATCGACTAAAATGACTGTATTAAACCTAAGCAGGCCCGGCATTTGCAGCCTGCGGCACTCGCTGCGGCCGTGGCCCTGAGGTAACCGGCGGAATCGCCTTGTCGCCGAGCGCCTCGCGAAAAACCTGCCGCATATTATCCACAAAAACGAACCGGATGTCTTTGAAAGGCTCTTTCGGCACCTCATCCAGGTCCCGGCGATTCTGCTGCGGGAGGATGATCGTCGTGACGCGCGCACGCCGTGCTGCAAGCACCTTCTCCTTCACGCCGCCAATTGGAAGCACGTTTCCACGCAGAGTGATCTCGCCAGTCATGGCGACGTCCTTGCGAACCGGCCGGCTTGATAGGGCCGAGACCATCGCCGTGGCTAACGTAATTCCGGCTGAAGGACCGTCCTTCGGAATGGCTCCTTCAGGAATGTGAATGTGAAGATCGTAGTTGTTGAAGTCTTCCTCCGCGATGTCCAATTCCTTTGCGCGCGATTTTGCGTAGGAATATGCGGCCTGCGCTGACTCTCGCATCACGTCGCCGAGTTGACCAGTCAACACCAGGTTTCCCTTGCCTCTCATTCGCAACGCTTCAATGAAGAGCACGTCGCCGCCGACCGCTGTCCACGCTAAGCCGGTTGCGACTCCAATCTGGTCCTTCTTCAACACTTCTTCCGGAATTATCTTGGGCGCGCCGAGAAACTCGTGAACATTTTTCAGCGAGACTCGAATGCCGTCCTTGTGCCCTTCGGCAATCTTGCGCGCGACCTTCCGGCAAATTCTTCCTATCTCGCGCTCAAGCTGGCGCAGACCGGCTTCCTGTGTGTATTGCTGAATGATCGCTATAAGCGCGGTTTTTGAAAGGTGCAGATCCTTGGCCGTAATTCCGTTTTCCTCCATCTGCTTCGGCAACAGGTGGCGAATGGCAATCTCGCGCTTCTCTTCCTCGGTGTAACCCGCGAGCCTGATCACTTCCATACGATCGCGCAGCGCCGGCTGAATCGTGTCGAGAACATTTGCCGTGGTCATGAAGATGACGTTCGACAGATCAAACGTGACGCCGAGATAGTTATCGCGGAATGAATTGTTCTGTTCCGGATCGAGCACTTCGAGCAGTGCTGACGACGGATCGCCGCGAAAGTCTGCGCCGACCTTGTCGATCTCGTCGAGCATGATCAGCGGATTGTTTGTGCCCGCCTGCTGTACGGCCTGAATAATTCTTCCCGGCATCGCGCCGACGTAAGTTCTGCGGTGACCGCGAATCTCTGCTTCATCGTGCACGCCGCCGAGAGAGAGTCGCACAAATTTTCGATCCAAAGCTCTTGCGATCGAACGTCCGAGTGATGTCTTGCCGACGCCTGGTGGGCCAACTAAACAAAGGATCGGCCCTTTGGGTTTTTCCTTGAGCTTGCGAACTGCCAACGCTTCGATGATGCGATCCTTTACTTTTTCGAGACCGTAGTGATCTTCGTTGAGGACTCGTTCCGCTTTTTGCAAATCGAGATTATCAACCGATGATCTGGACCACGGAAGATCGGTCATGATCTCCATCCAGTTTCGCAGCGTGGCTGTTTCCGCTGCGTCCGGATGCATGCGCTCGAGTTTCTTTAGTTGTCG
Organism: Acidobacteriota bacterium; assembly: GCA_046730815.1. Lineage (GTDB taxonomy): Bacteria > Acidobacteriota > Blastocatellia > Pyrinomonadales > Pyrinomonadaceae > PSRF01. Next base: position 600 of record JBKPJS010000447.1, on the reverse strand, counting down.
CAGCGCCTCGTCTTCAGCCGTTTTTGGCATCTTCGCGACTTCAATCTTTTCTCGGAACTGCGCTGTCTCTTCCGCGAGCTCATTTCCCTCGCCCAACTCGCTCTGGATCGCTTTGAGCTGTTGGCGTAAGTAAAACTCTCTTTGCGAACGATCGATATCGGCGCGCGCTTGAGTATTGATTTCCTGTTGGACCGTGAGAACTTCGATCTCCTTATTCAAGAGCTCATTGACACGTCGCAAACGGGCGGTGGTATCGGCAATGTCCAAAACGGACTGCGCATCTTCAACTTTCAGTTCGAGATTTGACGCTGATAAATCTGCGAGTCGTCCTGCATCATCGAGGTTAGCAATGATCGCCATCACTTCAGGAGAAATGTTCTTGCCGAGGTTGATGGCTTTCTCCATCGATGCGCGCACGTTGCGCACGAGGGCTTCGACTTCGAGGGACCGTTCCGGAGGCAACACTTCCTGCAACACGCTGACCTTCGATCGCAGGTATTCACCAGTGGCGTCGACCGATTCAATTCGAGCACGCGAAAGTCCCTGGACCAGTATGCGTATGCGGCCGTCAGGCAACTTGAGCATGCGCATGATGACTGC
>JBKPJS010000446.1:0-5235 GCA_046730815.1 Acidobacteriota bacterium | reverse complement strand
ACTGACGATCAACGCGGGCCTGCGTTACACGCTCAACTTTCCTTCCACTGAAGCCGGCAATCAAGGCGCGGTCTTCAATCTGCAAACTCAGAAACTGGATTATCTCGGCCAAAACGGTTTTAGCGAATCAGCGCGACGCTTGCACAAACTCAACCTTGGACCACGGCTCGGTATTGCTTACAGCCTGAACGACAAGACGGTGATGCGCGCCGGCTACGGGTTGATCTGGATTGAAATGGCGGGAATCACAACGCCCTTTACCACTCCGCAGTTTCCGTTTGTTCAGACCGTGTCGCAGCGGACGCTCGATAACATCGTTCCAGCGTTCGTGCTTTCAAATGGACCAACCGTGGTGCCAATACCGCTCACGCCGGACGCTGGATTGGGCCAGGGCGTATTCTCACTCGATGCGAATCTGGGCAGTGGCTACGCGCAACAATGGAATGTCGCAGTGCAACGCCAATTGACGAAGAACATGGTGCTTGAGCTTGCGTATGCAGGATCGAAGATCACTCACATCGGCATTCCTGATACGAGCATCAACCAACTCACGCCGAGCCAACTCGCGCTAGGGACGGCGCTGCTCCAGCGAGTTCCGAATCCGTTCTTTGGCCAGATCCCGCGTTCGTCGAGTCTTGGAGATCCGACAATTCCTTTGGCCCAACTGCTCAAGCCTTTTCCGCGGTTTACCGCTGTCAGTCTTTATCGTAATAACGTAGGGAACACGAACTACAACGCGCTCCAGGCCAAACTCGAACAACGGTTCTCGCGTGGCCTTGGTTTTCTTATCAATTACACGCGTTCAAAGCTCATTGACGAAGCCTCTTCCGTCTTCGATGCATCAATACTTACCGGGCCGATCGCAAACTTTCCTGTAGCCGATAGTTTCAATCGCAGTCTGGAAAGAGATCTCTCAAACGGCGACATCCCGAATGTATTCGTCGCGAGCTTTACTTATGAGTTGCCGTTCGGCAAAGGGAAGCGCTTTAACCCTGGCGGGGTCGCGGGGAGTATCTTGAACGACTTTGAATTCGCAGGTGTGATAACGCTGCAATCGGGTCTGCCACTCGCGGTCACGCAGGCGACAAACTTTAATGCGTTTGCGGGGTTTGGCACGCAAAGACCCAATCGTATTTCGGATCCTAATCTCCCATCTTCCGAGCGCACGACGACGAGGTTCTTCGATACTTCCGCGTTCGTGATCGCACCGCAGTTTACGTTGGGAAGCAGTTCACGCAATCCTGTGCGCGGGCCGGACTACCGTAACCTCGATGTCGTGCTGATCAAAAGGATCTGTTTCGGCGAGACAACAAATGTCGAGTTGCGCGCCGAAGCCTTCAACGTAACCAACACGCCACCATTGGCCGCTCCAAATACGGTGGTTGGTACGCCGGGATTCGGATCGATCACAGCAGCGGGGGACCCGAGAGTTTTTCAATTCGGAGCTAAATTCAATTTCTAAGGAAGGCACAAAGAGACACAAGAAGCACAAAAAATTTACCGGAAGTCACTCGGTGCTTTTTGTCGTTTTTTGTGGCGTGATATTTTTGACGACGTGTCGATCCTCATCGTCAATCACAGATTCGCCAGTAACGCTGACAGTATCCGCGGCCGCAGACCTCACGCCGGCTTTTGAAGAATTGGGAGAATTATTTAGAAACGAGAGCGGGATCAAAGTGACATTCAACTTCGGTTCCACCGGACAGCTTACGCAGCAAATTGAGCAGGGAGCGCCGGTCGATCTCCTGGCGGCTGCGAATGTCAGCTTTGTTGAAGAACTTGAACGAGAGAATCTAATTCTTCCCGACACCAAGGCACTTTACGCGCAGGGACGCATTACACTTTGGACACGTGAGGATAGTCCAATAAAACTCGAGCGCGTCGAAGACCTGGCAAAACCAGAAGTCCAGCGAATCGCGATCGCTAATCCCGAACACGCTCCGTACGGCGAGGCAGCGCGTCAAGCCTTGCAGTCGGCCGGCATTTGGGAGCGCGTATCTTCGCGACTGGTGTTTGGTGAGAACATAAGCCAGACACTTCAGTATGCTGAGACGGGAAACGTCGATGCCGCGATTGTCGCTCTTTCTCTCAGCGTCAATAGTACAGGACGGTGGGTGCTGATTTCAGATCAACTGCACAAGCCACTTAACCAGGCGTTGGCCGTCATCAGAGGCACGCGCCACGAACCTGAAGCGCGACGCTTCGCGAGCTTCATCAACTCCGCGCAAGGGCGTCCAATCATGCGGAAGTATGGATTCATATTACCTGGAGAGGAGCCGCTTAAATGAATTGGCCGGCTCTAAGGTTGTCGCTGCAAGTGACCATTGTGGCAACGATTATTCTTTTCGTTGTCGGTTTGATTCTGGGCGTGCTGTTGGCGCGCTTTCGAGTGCGCGGTCAGATTGTTATTGAAACTATTATTTTCCTGCCGCTGGTGCTTCCGCCGAGCGTAATTGGATATTTCTTGTTGCTTACCCTCGGGCGCGGCAGTCCGATTGTTGGGTGGTTTCACTTTAATCTGCTCTTCACCTGGCAGGCGGCGGCGATTGCCTCTGCGGTAGTGGGATTGCCGTTGATGGTCCAATCGGCCCGCGCGGCGATTGCGGGTGTAGACCACGTGCTGGAAAACGCTGCGCGAACGCTTGGTTCATCAGAGTTTGAAATTTTGTGGCGTGTGACGTTACCTCTTGCCCGGCGTGGTGTTATTGCAGGGTTGATCCTGGGGGCGGCGCGAGCCCTCGGCGAGTTCGGCGCCACGTTAATGGTTGCAGGCAACATTCCCGGTCAAACTCAAACGCTTCCGCTTGCTATCTACGATGCGGTGCAAGCGCGCCGGTACGAGCAAGCTCAAATGATGGTCATCGTGATGACTGCCGTAGCGTTTGTTGGCTTATGGTGCGTGCGACAGCTTGAACGGCCTCTCTATAAACGCAAAGCGTCTCTTCGTTGAGGTCTATGAAACCGCTGCGTCTTAAAGTGAATATTGAGAAACGGCTGGCAACCTTCAACCTGTCTGTGCAGATTGAAGTAGGCGCGGAGATACTCGTACTCTTTGGACCATCCGGCGCGGGCAAGACGCAAACGCTAAACGCGATCGCCGGACTCATGACGCCCGACGCCGGTGAGATTACGCTAGATGGCACGGTCTTCTTCCGCGCCCCTGGAACGCTTGGCGTAGCACAGGGCAAGACCTCAACGATTAATCTTCCCGCGCGCAAGCGCCACGTTGGTTACGTCTTTCAACAGTATGCGCTCTTCCCACACCTCTCCGCTTTAGAGAACGTCTCGTATGCTCTATGGCGTCAGCCTCGCGCACGAGAACGGGCTGAGGCGTTACTCGAGCGAATGCGACTCGTAGAACTGGCAAACCGCTACCCGCATGAGTTGTCAGGTGGTCAACAGCAAAGAGTTGCTATCGCGAGGGCGTTAGCGATGGAGCCACGCGTCTTATTAATGGATGAACCGTTCTCCGCGCTTGACAGTGAGATTCGCAAACAACTGCACCATGACTTATTGCGACTACAAGCGGAAGCGGAATTGATCGTGATCTACGTGACTCACAATCTTGAAGACGCGTTTACCGTTGGGCATCGGTTGGCAGTGGTGCGTAATGGCAGGATAGAACAGATTGGCACACCGCGTGACGTTTACCCGAGTCCCGCCAGAGAACTAAAGCTTGAACTAGCTTTGCGCGAAGAGTGAATTCAATCTTATCGCTGCGGCTTCGCGGCGAGACTATGCCTCGCCTCGGGCGACAACAAATCGCCGCTTTCCGTGTCTACTTCAAAATAAATTAGAGCGGCAGATCGAGATCATCGTCTACGATCTCGTTCATTTCGACCTTCGCAAGCAGAGCATAGGCAAACACGGCTTTAAGGAACGGGACGCTCTGGTCACGTTCATACTTCGAGACATGTTTGTAAGTGATTTTGGCTCCGGCCCGCTTTGCAAGCCGCTCCGCAATTTGATGCTGAGACAATCCAAGCGCCTCACGAATCTGCAATAGTTTCTCTGCTAATCGCTTTGGTCTGCTTCGTGCGTAGCTCATGTTGCTAAGAACAGGCGGAAAATAGGGGCGTCGCCGGCCCCCTCACTAGAACGGCAACGCCCGCCCCTCACACTTTGGGCACCGTGTGAGGATCGCTCAAAGCTCTTTCACGTTACAGAACTTTGGCAACGTGCGGGTTTATAGCCGTCGCCAGATAGCATCGCAAGACTCTGCCGCAAGGGCGCAATTACAATTCATGCCAGTCTATTTGTATCAACGTCAGACTTAGACACAATTCAACCATCCTGCCGTTAGAGCAGTTAACAATCTACCAAGCTGAATAAATTCCTTAGCTAACGATACTAAGGATCGTCAGGATAATCGTGGTCGTGATGTCGGTTGATGTCGATGTCGATGTTGTCGGTGTTGTTGTTGGTGGGCTCGGTGCTGCCACACCCGTCGAGGGGATTTCACCCGCATGGCCCACACTCGAAAGTATGCACGCGAGAGCGACTGCTAATGTCAAACGTCTCATTTTGCTGTTCTCCTTATGGTTGGGGATGCCAGTTTACTGGCATGAAAACAGCATAGTGCATCTATCGAAACCTTGACAGTGCGTCCCACGCTAGTGACTAATAGCGGTGCTTGCGAGATTTCTTTACACTCACCCGACAAGGGTTTTTTCTTCGTGAAGACAGCCTCACTTAAGTTCAACTCCACGCACCTGAACGCGAACGACCAAGCTCTGCTCAGGTGTCGGACTGCCTTGGAACAAAAAGACAGAGGCGATTACGTGGGCGCGCAAAAGACGATGCGTCCGTATTGGGATCGTATAGGGGAACATCCTAAGACAACCGGACTCGATCCCGCCGTTGCGGCTGAGGTCTTATTATGCGTAGGCATTCTGACAAGTTGGATCGGAAGCAAGAACCAGATTAGCGACGCACAGGAGCTTGCGAAAAATCTAATCACTCAGAGCATGACTTATTTCGAGTCCAGCAAATCCGCGTCGAAGGTTGCAGTTGCCCAGACAGAGATCGCTTACTGCTATTGGCGTGAAGGCGAATTGAATGAAGCACGGATCATGCTGCACGAAGCATTAGGCAAGCTGACATTCGAGGGCGCTGACAGAGCAAGGGCACTGCTAAAGCTATCGACCGTGGAGTGGACATCAGGGCACTTTCACGAGGCGTTAGAACTTCTCAATGAGAATGAGAGCCTATTCCGAAAGATTACCAACCACACGA